>JBKHIX010000096.1:0-7138 GCA_046538435.1 Thermoplasmata archaeon
CTTCAATCATAAAGACCATAGATTCTTTTAAATTTCTTAAAAGTGATAATGAGATACTTTTTAAATATTTTTCGTAACGTATCTTAGAGACAATTTACACATCTTTGTATAACACATTATAGTATAACCAAATTGAAAATCCTCTTTCAAATACGCATATAAAACCAAGATAGAATAACCAAAATATTACTATAGCCAATTTTTCGACTAGAACATCTCATTGCTTTTCAAATCTAAAAATAGAAAGGCTAGATTATATATATACACAAAAAATTTTATACTTACAAAAGTTCAATGATCAGACATGGGAAAAGACGGATACATCTACAAGAAGGAGAAAAAGACATCGGTAATGGAAGATGGGGAGGAGAAGACCGAATCTGTACTTCTGTTTGGGATGACTTCTGAATATATCGAGTTCAGAGAAAATAACAACGAAAAAAAGATTGAATTCGATTCTATCGTGAAGATGTATCACGGAAAAACACCAAACCCAAAAAAACTCCATATAGTTATGAAAGATCACAGAGAAGAAGATGTACCTGAATGGGTTTTAGATGAATTCGAAGACATCCCAGAAAAGATCTCTGAATATGCAGACCTAACGAAAACAAAAGGCCCCGAGTTGGAAAAAACCTGGTTAGATAAACTTAAGAACTATGCTGATGTTAGTTTTAAAATTTTTTTCATAGGGATCGTGGCTTTCACGATAATTGGTGGCTTTTTTGTACTCTTTTTCAGTCCTTGTTGTTTTGGACCTATATGGTTACTGACATTGATCGGTATGATATGGCTTGGAATACAGATCTTTAGTGAGTCGGAAGTAGAAGAACGTATTTGGAAAAAAGAACCTGATCTATGACTACAAACCTGGTAACTCATATCTTATAATAGTCATATGCATAATAATTTGAATAGATCAACTTTCTAACATCAATACCTTTCAATTACCTATCTCATTTTTCGATATTCTGATAGGTTTTCTCTTTCTAGCATAATTGGGAAACTCTCTTTTTTTCTCCTAAGCGATGCTGAAATCTGTAGAAAAATCTGATCCCAATTCCTTAAATCAAATTGTACTCTGCCAATCTACCTACTTTATCTTCTTTATAGGTTCACTCTCGATGATATCTCCCATCTCTTCGGCAGATTTATCGAGTATGATGATATCGCTGATGCTTTTGATATGATCCATAGCGATACCTAATTTCGTCTTTGATAGCAGCGATTTTTCGATATCCAACGTTTCTATGATATCCTTCTTTAAAGTTACCAGTAGGAAATTGGTTTCCCACTTTTCATTATCGAGTATCACATCTCCGACCTTCCCAACATCTCTGCCATCTTTTCCAGACAACTTCAAACCGATTACAGAGGAAAGTCTGGGAGCGTCATCGACTTCTTTGAAATACTTATCCAACTTGCTGAAAGGTACTTTAAGGATTATATTGTCCTCGAAAGCATCTACCAGTTTAACGGATGCACCAAGTACTACTGAAGAAAAGATCGGTTTCTTCTTGTTTAAGCCATCTAAAACATCCTTGTTCATCTTACATATGAACTTATCCACTTTGTAATCAGAACTGTATGTAAAACCCTTGAGGTTCCCCATCATTCTTCCATCTTTGCTTACAATCTCATTTCCGCTGATATCCGTGAGTTTCTTCATCATCATCACCATTTGATTAAACTATATTAATACATATAAAGGCTTTCAATAATTAATCATTTTCTTTCAACAATTGATATATACTTATCAAATTTTAAACCAAAATTTATAAATTATATAATTTCGATTTTTTTTTCTAGCACATTATTTATAAATTGGAGTTGTTTTTAAAATGAGATCATCTAAGATTTTATTATTGGTTTTGGTTCTTTTAATCTGCACAATGAACATTGGTACAATCTTTGCATATTCATCAGATGTAGATTACCGTAGAAGTCTGAAAAACGCAAAAGATAGTATAAATGAAAAGAATCACATACCTAAAGAAAATACACCTGAAATAAATATTTAACAATTGCAATGAATCAAAATCTTCATAATTATAGTGGAAGACGTTAGAAAATCACTAAAATGTTACGTCTTTGACTATATTATTTTGACTGATTAGAACGCAGACAGGTTGATGATCTTCCTTCAAAATTTCTGTACCATAATATATATTCGATTATTTTTTAATCGAAAATTATATATTATGTGCTTTCGTTATACTATTATTTCAAATACATAATAATATATGGAGGATAGATGATGTCTGATAAGATACTGGTTTGTATTTTAGTGATATCACTTAGCATTACAAGTATCGGTACATTTTTTACAGCCTCTGGACATACAAATGATGGGACAGAATTGAGCTCTGATAAAAGAGAAAATATTCTTACTACTACGTATCCGTTAAATAATTACACTCAACATGACCCAATACGAATAGACAACAATACTGACCTTAACGAGACAGCTCAATCAGAGGGGTGGCCGGGCAATGGGAGTGAAAACAATCCGTACATTATAGAAGGATATGAGATAGATGGCGAGGGATACGGTTATAGTATCTATATCGGTAATACAACAGATCATTTTGTTATCAGAAACTGTTACCTGCACAATGCGAGTGGAAATAGTGATTGGCCGTATTTTACTGAATCTGGAGTTCGTCTTTACAAGACGACAAACGGATCGCTGTTGAACAACACCATATCAAACAACTATAACGGCATATCTACCTCGGAATGCCATGACAATAAAATATCAAACAATACCGTTTCTTTCAACGATGATCGAGGTATATACATAGACCTTTTTCTTGATGCTAATGACATAATATCTGGAAATTCTGTTTCAAATAATGGTGGACACGGTATCTACTTTGACCAACCTGATAGGAGTAAACTGATAAATAATACTGTTTATGATAATGGTGGACACGGTATATATCTAGCCAGGGGGTGTCATCACAACACATTATCAGGAAATATTATTTCATATAATAATAAGGATGGTATAAATTATCTTACAGGTAGATACAACAGGATCGAAAATAACACGATCTCCAATAATAACAATAACGGCCTTAATTTATGGGCAAGCAGTCAATACAATGTCATCTCTAGAAATGTTTTTGATTCAAACGGTGAAAAAGGTATATATCTACAAGACGGAGATGGTAATGAGGTAATTGATAACTCTATTTCCAACAATGAATACGGTCTTTACGTGGATTTTGATTCAAATGTGTTAACAGGGAACACGATATCTTCCAATGAAAAAGCTGGCATACACATAAGATCATCAGATAATACTGTCACTAAAAACACCTTATCCGACAACTGGGCAGGTATCTATTTGAATTCTTCAAGCGACAGTAATCTTGTATCAGATAACAATATCACTTCGAACCTCTTTGGTGTTTATGTATACTCATCCGATGCTAATACACTCTCTGATAATTTCATATATTCAAATAACTATTTTGGTGTATACATAGAATCATCCAGCAATAATGTCATTTACAATAATGACTTCATAGAAAACGAAAATCACGCGTACGATGATGGAACCAATCAATGGAACACAAATTACCCTACAGGAGGCAATTATTGGGATGATTACGAAGGCTTAGACTATTGTCACGGAGCTGATCAGAACCTGCCTGGAGGCGATGATATTGGTGATACACCTTACACAAACATCAAGGGTGATGGAGATGCTGAGGATAATTACCCATATCTGTACTCTTTTGGAGCACCATTCGTTCTATCCACTCAACCTACTTCCGGGAGTGATGATTCATCTGTAAGTAAAAACGTAGAAATCATCTTCAGTGAGAGCTTGAACACATCAGTACAGCCTAAATTGGAAGATATATCTGGAACTGGTAATAGTTACAACTTCAAAGGATACAGTTCAACAAATATAGCAAACGATACTGCAGTATGGACTCACACTGATTGGTCACCAGAAGCATCTATCACTTTAAAAGCCTACAACTACTCAGATACAGTAGGAGATCAGGGTGAAGATCATACATGGAGTTTTAAAATAGAAACAGACAAAACGAAACCAGAGTTATATGATATGACTTCAAATACACCAACTACTGGAGATAGTTATTCTTTCATCGCGGAAATTACAGATGATGTGGGAGTTAAAGATGTTTTTGTGAACTACTGGACTGATGTCTCTGAACCTTTGAATATGAGTATTGAGAAGGTAGATGATCAATATGAATATGATTTCCAGATCCCCACTGATGCATCGATTCTTTACTATGAATTCACAGCAAAAGACAGCTCTGACAATTGGAACAGTACAGAGAGGAAGGAAATATCTGTGTCGGATAATGATAGTCCAACAGCCGATGCCGGTGGTGATAAGACTATAAATGCTGGAGAAAAGTTCACTTTTGATGGAAATAAATCAGCAGATAACATAGGTATAACCGAATACGAATGGATCATTAATGGAATAAAACGATACGGTGAATCCTTAGATTATGAATTTACCGAGCTAGGTGTGTACGATGTGACTCTCACAGTAATAGATGAAGCAGGCAATTCAGATTCTGATACTATCAATATAACTGTAGATGACCATAATGCTCCAACAGCTGATGCAGGATATGACAGAAAAGTGGATATGGGGGAAGAGGTTATTTTAGATGGTTCAAGTTCAACTGATGATGTAAGAATTGTAGAGTACACATGGATAATAAACGGTGAAACAAAAACGGGAGAGATTACCACCTATACATTCACAGATGTCGGTGTTTATACAGTTATATTGAACGTTACTGATACCTCGGGTAACTATGATACCGATTCTATCGTTATAACAGTCAGTGATGATACGAAACCAGTCGCTGATATAACAGGTGAAGCGAGTATTGACGAAGACATTCCTGCACTTTACAATGCTTATGGTTCCTATGATGATGTTGGTATCGAGAATTACACATGGTATATCGAAGGCATAGAGATGTATGGGGAAGAGGTAAGCCATACTTTTGAAAATCCAGGAAGGTATATCCTCTCTTTGACTGTAACCGATAAAGCAGGTAATTCTGATGCTGCAAGCATAGAAATAGATGTTAATGATGTGACCAAACCAAATTGTGATGCAGGTGAGGATAGAACAGTATCTATAGATGAATCTATCAAGTTTGATGCAGGTTCTTCCACTGATAACGTTAGGATAGAATCTTATGTTTGGACTATAGATGAGAAGGAATTTTATGGGGAATTACTAGAACATACTTTCAACGAAATAGGTGAGTATATCATAAGATTATCCGTAACGGACCCTTCAGGGAACTCTGATACTGATTCCATAGCGATCACTGTAGAAGATACCACACCTCCAACAGCAGTAGCAGGAGATAACAGAACTATAGGCATAGACGAACAGATCATTTTCAACGGACGTAGATCGACAGATAATGGAGTGATGGAAAATTACGTATGGATTATTGAAGGAAAAGAATATTATGGGGAAATTATCACACATTCGTTTGATGAACCAGGTGCTTATGATGTTCACCTAACAGTCACTGATTCAGCAGATAATTCTGATAGTGATACGATGACTGTCATAGTAAAGGACGATGTTCCTCCGTCTGTATCTATGAATGTGAATGGAGAATTCACAGTTGGAAAAGAGATCAATATCGATGCTTCGAGATCTTCCGATAATATGGAGATAGCCAACTTTGAATGGGACTTTGGCGACGGAACAACCTCTGAAGAGATGACTACAGGTCATACCTATGATTCATCAGGTCAATACACAGTAACTCTTACAGTAGAAGATGAATCTGGGAATACAGTAAAAGATTCGGTAGATATAACTATACAGAAAAGTGATCAAAACATTCAAGAAGCCCAGAGTGAAGAAAAGGATGGAGTTTTGGGATATATTCTAATCCTTATCCCGTTGATTATTTTAGTCATAATAAGTGCTGTACTGTTGTATTCGAATCATAATGAAATTGAAGCAATAGAAAAAGAAAATCAAGGTATAAACGAAGAAAGAGAACAACCTGAAGAAAATACATAATAAAGTGAACAAAGCTAAAACCTGAGATATATCTGAGTGTGTCATTTTAAATATAGACGATAATAGATGAAATACTGTTGTTTCATATGATAGAAGCGGTACTTGATATTATTAAAGATTGGCTGAAAGTTCATCAGAGAGGATACATAAGACAAACCTTAATTGAAATTTTAAATAATATATAATAGTATTTATTTTAAATATTGTACAATAAATTATATATATTACATTTTTACCTTCTTTAATAATGGAGTTGTGATTAATGGCTCAAAATAGAATGAGAATTTTTGTCGTACTGATAATAGCAGTTCTATTCCTCGGAGTTGCATTATCCGGATGTACAGATAACGGCGACGATAACGGCGACGATAACGGAAATGGTGACAACGGAAGTGACTTGACTGGAACCGAAACTTACTCGGGAACATGGTCGGGTTCGATCCCAGAAGAAGATTCAGCTAGTGGTACATGGGAATTTACAGTTGATTTTGATGATGGAACAGTGAGTGGTTGGTTCAAAGGTGATGCATCTGGTGATATATCAGGTACTGTTTCCGACGGTTCGATCGAAGCGTCAGGAAGTGCAGGTTTTGGTACAGTTGAATGGTCAGGAGACTTCTCATCGGATGGTGATCAAGTTTCAGGTGATTGGAATATAGTAGATTACGAAGGTTCTGGAACGTGGAGCGGATCTATCGAATAATAAAGTGGCGATTCCAACGATGGAAGTGATGGAGGTAGTAGTGGAATAAAATAGATCCAGCATCAAATACAAATGGAGTGTAGAAAGCGATGAAGGAACTAAAACATGAGAGTACATGTCAAAATATATCGAACAGATGACCTAAAAGTGCGTAGAGATTTCGTAGATACTGATGACCAATACGATTCTGTGATCATCAACAAAGAACTAGAGAAATCTTGGGCAGAGGAAAATGGTCAGTGGCAGGAGATCCCGTACTCGTATGTCCAACAATATGTGAATTCTTTAGATGAGCATATCGATCGTTTAGCTGAAAATTGGGATCATGAACCTTTTGAGGTTACCGATCCAAATACAGGTAATACACTAAGATG
>JBKHIX010000097.1:0-7110 GCA_046538435.1 Thermoplasmata archaeon
TGTCAGGTAATGTAGAGATGGAAACGAAAGGTAAAGGCGGATTCATGAAAGGTATTAAAAGAAAAATGTCGGGTGAATCATTCTTTTTGACTCATTTTAAAACATCAAGTGGAACAGGTTTAGTAGGTTTTTCAGGTAATACGCCTGGAAAGATCAAAACTTTAGATCTGAGTAGTGGTAAGAATTACATCGCTCAAAAGGATGCTTTCCTCTGTGCAGAAGAAAGCGTTGATCTTGATATTGCATTCCAGAAAAAATTAGGCGCAGGATTATTTGGAGGAGAAGGATTTATACTTCAAAATCTTTCAGGAAGTGGTAAAGCCTTTATACACATAACTGGAGACATGATGACGAAGGATCTGAAGGAAGGACAAGTACTCAGAGTATCAACAGGGAATGTAGCTGTATTTGAAGACACAGTCAGTTATGACATTCAAAGGACTGGTGGCGTGAAGAGTTCTCTGCTCTCAGGTGAAGGTATATTCATGACTACACTCAGAGGTCCAGGAAAAATCTGGCTACAGAGCATGACCTTGAGAGATCTAGCAGCATCATTAAGCAGATATGTTTCAGGAGGCGGAGAAAGTTCAGGCAGTACTCTTGGCGATCTAGCAGATATCGCGGGAGACTTATCGTAGATATGAAAAAAGCTATACTCATAATAGGAGCTGCGATAATCGCATTTGTATTACTGATACTGATATTCAGATATCTAGCGATATTCGCGTTATTCGCTGCATTAATGGGTCTATCAATATTTGTTATAATGATATTATTTGGAGTATTGATGTTCCTGATAATGCTTGTGGCAATCCCATACTATCTTATAAAGAAGAAACCTGAAGTACAGGAATACGGAAACTACGAGATCGAAGATCAAGAGTAGATACTCTAAAAATTCTTCTCTTTATATCTGTTTTAGTTTTAATCTTGTCTATACACGGTTAATTTTTTATATTTTTACACATTTGAGTAGTAGTGAAGGGATAATCATGAAAGATAGGGACGAATCGACGGTCATCACGATATTATATGATCATGAATCGACGGATGAGAAACTTATCACAGATTGGGGTGTATCTATTCACGTGAAGCGGGGAGAAAAAGATATTCTTTTCGATGTCGGAAAAGATAAAAATATTTTACTTCATAATATGGATGTACTCGATATTGAAAAAGAAGATATTGATGCAATAGTCATTTCTCACAGACATTGGGATCATTTTGGTGGTCTAACTGCTTTTGAAGATAGGGAGGATATCAAGATATACGTTCCAAACTCACTTGCAAAACGTATCAAAGAAGAATTTGATTTGTCTGGTGAGATAATCCCTGTTAAAGATAGAAAAGAGATATTTGAAGGTATATATTCTACAGGGGAATTAGGTAGAGCGATAAAGGAACAGTCATTGTTCATAGATGGAAAAGATGGCGTTTATATACTGACTGGATGTGGTCACCCTGGTATAAAAAAAATAGTAAAAAAAGGTCTTGAAATATCTAAGGTGAGAGGAGTTATAGGAGGATATCATGGCTTCGATGATCTAGAATTTATAGCACAGATTTATAGATGTGAAAGACCTCCTCTACTGGTTCCATGCCATTGCTCTATTTTGTCTAAAAAATTAAAAGATAGATATCCAGATTCATATAAAGAATGCAAAATAGGTTCGAAATTTAAAATATAGAAATGGAGGTGAAAAAAATATGACAGCCGGAAGAGGTCAAGGCGGTCGAGGCGGTGGCCAAGGCTCTGGACAAGGAGCTGGTGGCGGCCGAGGTAGACAGCCTAGCGGACAAGGACTTGGCCCCGGGGGTAAATGTGTCTGTCCTAACTGTGGTTATGAAGCAGACCATCAGAGAGGACAGCCTTGTTATGAGATGGAATGCCCCAAATGCGGAACTAAAATGACTAGAGGATGAGTTCAAAAACCTTTTTCTAACTTGTTTTTATTTATTATAACTTGATATGTATCAAAGAAAAACACTTTTTATCATCACAGACATACCAAAATAGATATCAGACTTAGTAGTTTGGATGGTATAAAGATAATACTATAATCAAAATTATGTCTTCAAAGTTAAATACTATTTATCTTTAGTACATGTATCAACTAACTGATACAAACCAAAATTCAACTTTTAATAAGGAGGAAAAAATATGAAATATGAAGGTAAAGCCCTGACAATCGGTGTTTCTGATCCGAAAGGTGGATCTGGGTTGGATACCGATTTGAATATATTCTGTTCTTTCAAAGTATTTAGCATATCGATTCCAACAGCAGTTCTTTCAAAAACAAAATCAGAAGAAGAACATATTCACACCATCCCTACGAAAGTAACAAAGAACCAGATCACTTCGATAATCGATGAATTAACTTTTGATGGATTAAAAGTAGGGATGGTTCCAAATGAGGAGATTGTTGATAATATTTTGAATAACATAAAAAAACATGATCTAAATAATTTAGTTTTGGATCCTGTATTAAGCGATGATAGGATTACCTATAAAAATACTGAAAAATATATTATAGAAAAACTGCTTCCAGAATCATTCATAGTTATTCTAGATATTACTGAAGCGGAAATGATCAGTGAGACCGATATTGAAGATCAAGATGATGCGGAAAGGGCTGCTAAATTTTTATATGGTTTGGGTCCTAAATTTGTTTTTATCAGAAGCGGTGATCTAAATGAAGAATCTTCAGATGTTCTTTACGATGGAGATACCTTTCATAAATATGATGGTTATGAGACTTCACAGGAAAACAAAAAGGAAGCAGATTGTACTTTTTCTGGAGCGGTCACAGCCAACCTTTCCAAAGGCATTGATGTTAACAGATCAATAGATATAGCTATGGATTATGTTAGAAGAGCGATCCTCAGTTCTAATAAAAGATTTGAAAAGGACAAAAAACACCTTGATCTCAATATAGAACCTTTAGAAGTCTCAGCCTTTGAAGAGGAAGCATCTGATTTCGACAGCTGGTTTGAAAATAACAAGAACGTGTTTGAATCCGAGTTCAAAGCCGAAGAGAAACTGATGGTAGATCCAGAAAATGCTGTGAGTATAGGAGTAGGGAGTGGTTTGTTCGCTTCTAGATTAGGTATCAAACACGGAGTTGAACCTGCAAGTGGGATGGCTGAACTAGCTAGAGAGAAAGGGATCAAAGTTATAAAAGGAAGGGCAGAGGATCTACCTATCAAAGATGAGGAATACGAAACCGTGTTGATGAGCACTGTTCTGAGTTACGTGGACGATCCTCAGAAAACTGTTGATGAGGCGTTTAGAGTCCTGAAAAGTGGAGGACACGTAATTATCTCATTTTTGCCAAAAGAAGGATCCTACACGATGTTGTACGATCTAGCGATAATGAGAGGAAGGCACGATCCAGAGATGTCACCAGAACATCCATATCCTTTAAAATTCATAAAAGGTTCAAGGTGGCTTTCGACGGAGAAAGTCACTGAGCTGATGAAGAACGCTGGTTTCAAAGATCTCAAATACGTACAAACTCTTACGAAGCACCCTAAATATACCAATGAAGAGGTTGAAGAACCTGTAAAGGGATACAAAAAGGGTGATTATGTGGTAATAAGAGGTGAGAAACCATGAATATAACAGAAAGGTTGAGAGAAGATGCTGATGATGTCTGGAAAGAAATAAAAGATCATCCATTCGTTGTTGAACTCTACAGGGGAGATCTGCCGCTTGATAAATTTGAGTTCTATATACTCCATGATTACTATTATTTGGTCCAGGCGATAAGGAATTTTAGTATCATCTCTTCCAAAGCTAGATTAGTGGATAACATGCGAGATGTTACAGAGATACTTCATCTGGAAGCACAGAGTGAGTTTGAAGGTTATGAAGAGTTTTTGAAAAGATTAGGATACAGTTTAGAAGATGCTGCTCAGGTAGAACCTATACCTGTAAACGTTTCGTACAGCAGTTTCCTTATTTCAACAAGTTATCTGAATTCGTTTGAGGTAGCTATCACTTCTGTTCTCCCTTGTTTCTGGTCTTATGCTGAAATTGCTGAATATCACAGAGATCAATTGAATGATAATGAAACACAGATTTACAAGGATTGGGCAAAAGTATACGATATGGATTCTTACCTTGAACTGGTAGAGAGAATGAAGGCAATCGTAGATGAAGTAGGGGAAGGATATCCATACGAGGAACTTAAAGAGGTATTCACCATAGCCAGTAGGTATGAATATATGTTCTGGGATGCAGTTTATAACAAAGAAGGATGGCCTGTTTGATCTTATTTGAAAATAATATCAGTAAAGATTAAAGAAAAAATGGGGGAGATGGGGACTTTTTGGTCAGCCCCGCAGGTGTTTTGTGGGATGGGATGCACTTTTTTGTATTATAATATAATGATCAAGATAGTATTTAAAAGATGACCCGATATACCAATTATTAGGATAATATTTTGTTGCCTAGAAAAAAATACGATCAAAAATGGTTCTACACTATAGCATCATTTGGGCATACGGAGATACAAATACCACAGTTATGACATAGATCAGGCCTTATCTTCGCTTTTCCATCCTCTATGACGATTGCATTTTCAGGACAGTTCTCAGAACAAACTTCACAACCATTGCATTTATCTTCGTTTACCTTAGGAATTTCAGTAGAACTTACTTTTTGTCTAAGTCTTTCCGAGGTTTGTTTTTGAGTAACACCTTGTCCACGCATATCTCTTATCATTCTGGTTCCACATGAAGGGCACTGATGTTTGTTACATGATACACCTCTTTGATGTGGAACTTTTTCACCACAATTAGGGCAAACACAGCTATTAGATGATCCTCCATTAGACCTTCTACCTTTTGTTTTTTCGCCACTTCTACGCTGTCCGGATCCTCTTCGAGAACCTTTCCTACGACTTTTTGATGAACCTGATCTTTTTCTGGAATTCATGTTATCACTTCATACTTTTTCTAAAATATTATCTCTAACATTCTTCCATATTTTTTTGATAGATTCAGATGTTTCGTTACTTGAATATTCTGTAACGGTCTTCCTTTCCATCTGTGCTTCTGTGAACACGTTATCATATGGGATTTTACCTAAAACGTCTATATCCCTTTCTTCTGCAATATCTTTTATTCTCTGGGTCATATTTCGATTGAGATCTGATTTGTTAATAACTATACCAGAAGTTATACCGAAATGATCAGCAACATCGAGTACTCTCTCCATATCATGTATACCTGAAACTGTTGGTTCGGTGACAACAAGAGCAAAATCTGATCCAGTTAACGAAGCTATCACAGGACAACCTGTTCCCGGTGCTCCATCGATCAATGAAAGCTCACTGTCTTCATCTCCCGATACTTCTGCGTTCTCACGAACCAGCGTGACTAACCTGCCCGTATTTTCTTCAGCCATACCCAATTTAGCATGAGACATATCTCCAAATCTGGTCTCAGATACGTACCATTCTCCGTTTATAGCCTCTTTAAGATTAATTGCATCTTCTGGACAGATAATATCACAGACACCACAACCCTCGCATTCCAGGGGATCTATCCTGTATCTTTTTCCTTCATCTTCTTTATCTATCGCATCGAATCTGCATCCCTCATAGCATCTTCCACATGATGTACACTTATCCTGGATTATCGAAGCTTCATAACCTCCGCTGAACAGACCTCTTTCTTTTATCTTAGGATCGGTCAATAGATGAAGATCGGCAGCATCTACATCACAGTCTGATATTAAAGGATCGTCAGATAAAGAAGCAAAAGCAGCAGTCAAAGATGTTTTTCCTGTTCCACCTTTACCGCTGATTATCACTAGCTCTTTACGGTCGTTATTTACGTTTGAAGAAGCATCCTGTTTTAGACCAGAAGACCTGATTTCTTGATCACCGTATTCCTTTAGATCCATAGGTTCAATTGTCCAATCTTTCTTACCAGCTTCTAATATGTCTTCAGCTAATTCAATAAACAGTCTATTATATTCTTCAAAATGATCTACTATTATGCTTCCATTCGAATAAGATTCAGCTATCGCACGATCATCAGGTATCTCCCCGATTATCTCCAAATTTTCTTCCTCACAATATTTCTTTAAACTATCATCTCTATATTCAGCCCTGTTAACGATAACAATTGGTTCTATTCCTATACTTCTGCACATATCGACTGATAATTTTAAATCGTTAATTCCAAAAGGTGTAGGGTCTGCAACTAGAAGAACCAAATCCGAACCGGCTATACTCTCTACTGCAGGACATGCTGTTCCGGGGGGTGAATCTAAAATGTTTATTCCATCACCTTTTTCATCTTTGACTGCATTGATCAACCTAGGTGACATACCACCTTCGCCAGTTTCTAAAGTGGCATAATTCATATCTATATTACCAGACGTGCCTTTCTTCAGGTCGCCAATCTTCTTCTCTCTTTCGATGATAGCATCTGTAGGACAAACGATTGAACAAGCACCACATACGTGACAAAGTTCTGGGAAAAACAGAACTTCATCATTTACCATCGCTATAGCATTGTATGAACAGGCGTCCACGCATTTACCACAATTTATACATTTATCTTGATCAACTCCGTCAGGTGAGTTGAGTGTGATCTCCTTTTCCTTAATATTTTCAGGCTTTAAAAATAGATGACCATCTGGCTCTTCTACATCACAGTCCAGATAAGTCACATCTTTATCCATATTATCTAGAGTAACAGCCAAGTTAGTAGCTATCAGAGTCTTGCCTGTTCCTCCTTTTCCACTTGCTATAACAACATCCATATCATTCACCTATTTCTAATTCTAATCCTGCATAACAATCCATGGACTTTTCAGGATATTTCTTTCTTATCTTATCCTTATACTCTGTACAATGGCATGGTACTATGATGGATAATTCATTCAAATCTTCGAACTTATCGAATCCATGAAACCCCCCGATAGCACCTTTGATTTTTCCATATTGTGAAGTTTTATCAATAATATTAGAAAGTCCGGGATGCGCGCAACCTGTCAAAACTATATATCCCTCATCATACTCGAGTAGCAGGGATTGTTCAACTATATCGTTTCCTATCTCCCCTATAGTCAAGATACCATCTGATATCTCCCGC
>JBKHIX010000098.1:0-7028 GCA_046538435.1 Thermoplasmata archaeon
CCACTCTTTAAATTATTTTCTTTGAAGAATTCCAATAAGTTTTCTTTCCGATAAAAACCATAATTTACAACGAACATTGTCAATATGATGAAACCCATTATCTCCGTAACCTGCACATAAGTACTGTTAAACAAAATATACCAGTAATTATTTACATCCACAACTCCCATATTCAGTTCAAGACCAAGTACAGGCCAGAACAATACTTTTGGATACAAAAACATCTTGTCCAAAACTAGATGAAAAGATGATGATAAAAACAAACTCAAGAATATTCCATAACTTTTCAAAAGTAGAACGGACAGCAACAAAAACAATGGAATAAAGCCATGAAACAGACTCCTTCCAGCTACAGGTGTTATATATCCAATAGATTTATCCAGTATATCGGGTAGCATCGAACCAACGATAACCAATCTTGTATCGATCCAACTTACCTGAAAATACTTTTTGATCACAAGAAACAACAATAATGTAAAACCTATATGAGCAAATATAAACATCTATACTCTACCTTTTGATTTACGATCATTTCCAAATAAAAAATTTTACATAGTTATAATGAGTTTTTATCTCGTGTTCAACCAAGAGACCAACCTTATAATAAAGAAACGTAAATTCAATCTATTCTTACTATCAGCATCTTTATTTCTAGGTTTTATAACATTATTCAAAACAAATATCGGCTCTCCAGAACCTTCTCCTTTCTGGTATGCTTCATCCCTATATTTCACATTTTGGATAGGGATCACCCTTACGATCATCTCTATCCTGTTATCTTATCATCATGGTAATCTAATCAAGATATCTGGTATTCTGATACTAGTTTTCTATATATACACGATCCCGGCCTACACACATGATCTCGTTCCAGTTTTCGATGTTTATCACGTTATACCTAATCTTTTGAACATCTTGGAAACAGGACATATCGATTACAAAACGATCACTTTTCCCTTATCACACGTATTCTACGCATCAAATATCGAGATATTAAACATGGATGGACTCTCTTACGCTCGTCTTTTCCCAACAATACTCGTTTCTTCAATAATCATCTCACTGCTATCCATTTCAGGAAGGATATCAAAAAGATGGTCATTCATCGCTCCGATTGCCTTCATATCCTTCAATTGGTTCATGGAATACCACATGGCTAGGCAGGGTTATACACTCATACTTTGGGCATTATTCCTGTTAAGCTTCACTTTATTCCTAAACACCAAGAACAAAAGACTTGCAGCCCTAACCATACTATCAGTATTTTCTATTTTCATTGCACATCCAGGGATGACTATATTCCTGTTTTTCAATATAATCTCTTTGAGCGTAATCTCTATCTTATTCATAAAAAACAAAAACTTTTGGAATTATCTTAAACCAACATTAATCTGCTTAACAGCTATGGTATTAGTCTTCCTTTTGGTCTATTATTCTTTCAATGAGATCCAGATGATGATAGATGATATCTATCAAAGAGTGATGGATAAATCCTTCCAGGGGATCGACCTAGGATACAGAATCAAAAGCAGCCCTCGTTACAGTTTCATCAATTCGATACGGTTGGTCATGATGGGTCTTCAGTCACTTCTGGGATTTATAGGATTGATAGTAGGATACCTCAAGAAATCGCCAAAGATAACTGCTATCGGCGTTATATTTTTATCATGTTATTTCTGGTTGATCTATCCCTTATCTTTCCACGGTCACTTGATCGAAAGAACCTTCATGGCCTCATTGATTCCATCTACTTTACTGATAGCTTACCTCTTCAGGACCTCTATCTTCTCTTCTATAGAACTTAACAGGATCTACAAAACAACCATGATAGTTATCCTGATTTTCTTCCTTTTATCTATACCAATAACGAAGAACAGTATCGATTCTTTCGAAACTCCTTCAAAAGAAGCATACGATGCAGGAAGGTTCACTCAGAACAGTATGAACGAAACGATATACGTTACAGATACCCATGAAGGATTATTCAGATATTTAGAAGCTACAAACAATTCATCCATCCATTTCAATTCGATATCAGGTGGTAGAGTAGAAAGTATCAAAGGAATCCATACAGGATATCCAAAACCCACCACATCAAGAGAAGATCTCCCAAATCATCTCTTCGTTGATTATTTCAAGAATTATTTCATAATCCGTTTTGGTAATAACACAGTTCCCAAGGAATTAGACGAGTATGAAAGATATTACTCAGAGAATCAATCAAAGATTTACGATGCTGGAGGAGCAAGATTATATAAAGATACACATAAATAGATTTTACAATCCAACTCTTTTATATTCAAAGCCAAGTTTTTTCATCTCTTCCGGTTTTACCACATTCCTTCCATCGATCAGCACTTTATTCCTGACTTCTCCACCGATCTTTTCAAAATCCAGTTCTTTAAATTGCTCGTGATCAGTGATTATCATAATCGCATCGACATCTTCATAACCCTCTTTCCACTCAGCACCATATCTTTCTGCATCTTCTGGTTCACATATCGGATCGTAGGCAAATACATTTGCACCCAATTCCTTCAATTCCTTTATTATGGGTTCAGCAGGAGTTTTCATGAACTCCTTAACTCCACCCCTAAATGTCAATCCAAGAATCAAAATATTTGAATTTTTAACCGACCTCTCAACCTCATTTAAACCTTTGATAGTCAAATCAATCATATGATATGGCATTGAATCATTTATCTCTCTTGCAGTCCTCAATAGCTCATTATTTCTTTTCTTTGTTTGATTGATCACAAACCATGGATACACAGGAATACAGTGTCCAGCAACTCCCGCACCAGGTTCATGGATATCACAGTACGGTTGCGAATTGGCGGCCTCAAACACATCTAATGCGTTGATTCCCTTTTCTTCACAGTATTTCGCCAATTCATTTGCTAAAGCGATATTTACATCCCTATAAACTCCTTCAAAAACCTTCACTGATTCTGCAGAGATGATATTTTCCATTTTAATAGTTCCTTTATCGTTTATAATGCTGTAAACAACATCAAGAACCTTCAATGTATTCTCATCATCAGCACCTATTATCTTAGGATATTCTCCAGTTATATCTCTTATAGCGGTACCAGTCATGGTCCTTTCAGGTGCATGACCAAGACCGAACTCTCCTAACTCCAATCCACTTTCTTCAAGTATGGATATCAATTTCTCAGTAGTTCCTGAGGCATCGTGGCTTCAGTTATCACCACATTTCCTTCCTCCAAACCCTCTGATATTTTCTCCGTAACATTTAGAACTGGATCTAACTGAATATTACCTTTTTCATCAGTGAGAGTAGGTACCAATATTATACATATGTCTGCTTTCTCTGCAGCATCAGTACTATCAGTGGTAGCTTTCAAATTACCAGATTTTACATTTTCTTTAACCAGTTCATCAAGACCTGGTTCTTCTCCAACATGATTTATACCATCATTGACCTTCTCAACAACTTCTTCGTCTATATCAACACCGATCACATCGGCTCCCTTGTCCGCAAATACAGCAACTAAAGGTAATCCCATCTTACCCAACCCAAAGACGGAAACAGTGATATTTCCATCTTTGAACGATCCTTTGATCTCTTCAGAAGATTTCTTCAATAGATTCATTTTTCTCGACCATTATCATATCTACTTTCAACCTATACAGGACTTTTACCCAAAACCGACATAACTATGTGACCTTTACTTTCTTATCCTTCAAGGAACTCTCTTTAGCACACTGCGCAGCTTTCAACACGTGAAGACCATCTTCGCCTGTAACGCAGGGTTCACTACCGTTCACGCAGCTACCTAGGAAATCCTCTATCTCGTTCTTCAGTGGCTCTCTCTCCTCTATCTTGTACTCTTGCTTCCATTCGCTGTTGTGAACAGTCAAAGACTGATCCATGTAATCCAGGTAAGCTATACCTTTTGTTCCCACGACACTCAATTTTCTCGTCTTGTGTGGTGTCAACCAGTTCGTCTCGACTATACCAGTTTTCCCGTTATTGAAATCGACCATTATCTGCGCGTAATCTTCCACGTCAGCGGGATGCTTCGCATTTCCCGCTTTAGCTGTTACTTGTTTGATCCTTTCACTGAAAAGATAGCTTATAACGTCCATCTCGTGAACTGCTAAATCAATAATTATACCTACATCTCTAATTCTGATAGCAAGAGGACCTACTCTTTTGCCGTCTATGGACATGACTTCTCCAAGAATACCGTCATCGATCACTTCCTTAAGTTTCTGCACAGCCGGGTTATACCTCTCTATATGCCCCACTCCAACTACAACTTCGTTCTCGTCCGCCGCATCTAATATCTCTTCAGCGTTCTCCTCAGTATCGGCTATCGGCTTCTCTATGAGTACATTAGTACCTCTCTCTATAAAATCTAGAGCAACGTCTTTGTGAAGCGAAGTAGGGACCACAATACTGACAGCATCTAGACCTTCTTTGGCTAACTCTTTATGATCCTCATACACTTTGTAACCATATTCGTCGGCTATCTCACCCGCTCTCTCAACATCTTTATCTGCGACACCTACCAACTCGAGGTCGAAATCATCAGCCATCTCGGAATAAACTCTCGCGTGATGCTGTCCCATCTGTCCTACGCCTACTACTCCCACTTTCATATTTTCATACCTCCAAAACTTTCAAAATCTTCCTTATGTCGTCTTCGCCCACTTTTGGATGGATTGGCAAACTGAATACCTTCTCAGCACATCCTTGTGCGTTCTCGTACCCATCACTAGAAAAGCCATCCTTCTTGTACAGGGGCTGTTCGGGTATTATCTTCGGGTAATGTATCGCTGTACCTATATCATCATCGTGAAGTTTTTCTCTCAATTCCGCTCTATCTAAAGGATATTCGTCCTCTACCTTAATAACATATTGGTGGAACACGTGCTTTACACCATCCCTTACTTTTGGAGCAGTCAAACCTTCTATACCTTTGATCCCAGAGGTCAATTTCTCAGCATTATCTATCCTTTTCTCGTTCCATTCGTCAAGGTTCTCCAGCTGCACTCTTCCAATCGCCGCCGCAAGATTCGTCATCCTAAGGTTGTAACCCAGCATATCGTGGGTGTACTTCTCGCTCTGACCGTGGTCTCTCACAAGATCAGCCTGTTCAGACAGCTCTTTATCATCTGTAACGACCATACCTCCTTCGCCTGTGGTCATATTCTTCGTGGGATAGAAGCTGAAAGCGCCTGCATCGCCTATAGAACCGACTTTCTTTCCATCGAATTCAGCACCGTGAGCCTGAGCGCAGTCCTCTATCAAATACAAGTCGTTATCTTCAGCTATATCCACAAAAGCATTCATGTCGGCTGGCTGTCCGAACAGATGTACAGGAAGTATCGCTTTAGTATCATCCGTTATCTTCTCCTTCACCTTTTCAGGATCAAGATTGAAAGTATCTTCTCTTATATCCGCGAAGACAGGTTTCGCTCCCTGGAACAGAACGCAGTTGGCGGAAGCGATGAAAGAAAAGGGCGAAGTTATGACTTCGTCACCTTCACCAACACCTATGGCTTTCATCGCCACGTCTAAAGCTGAAGTTCCATTCGCCGTAGCTCTGCCATAACCAACTCCGAGATAATCCGCGAACTCTTCTTCAAAGTTCGCAACGACTTCTCCCTGTGCGAGCATCCCGCTATCTAGAACTTCTTTTATTCCCTCTAACTCTCCATTGTCCAATTTTGGATTTGCAATATGTACCATCTTGTCAACCTCTTTCAATATTCAATTCTCTTTTCTCGAGTATATTTCACTATCGATCTTAACTTCTTTATCACACTCAGAACATTCGAAGATGACTTTGTCCTTATCTTCAAAATGTTTATCTGACTCTTCCAGCTTGTTTCCACATGAGCACACAAACCCTTTTACAACAGCTGGGTTTCCGAAAACTAAGGTGTGAGAAGGAACATCCTTGGTCACGACTGCTCCAGCTCCGACCATGCAGTACTCACCGAGAGTTATGCCGGAAAGTATCGTGGCGTGGGCACCTATAGAAACTCCGTCTTTGACAAAAGTTTCTTCGATATCCCATTCACCTTCAGCTCTTGGATAAACATCGTTTGTAAAGGTCATGTGCGGACCTAGGAAGACGTTATCTCCTACTGTAACTCCCTGGTAAACTGAAACTCCGTTCTGGATTTTAACGTTGTCACCTATCTCAACTTCAGTATCTATGTAAACATCTTTTCCTAGATTGCAATTCTTACCGATTTTTGCTTTTTCCCTCACATGTCCAAAATGCCAAATGTTCGTTCCACTACCTATCTCAACATCATCTTCTACTACTGCTTTTGGATGTACATTGTAGTCTTTTTCCATTATTTTCCTCCTAATTACACTAAAACTCTTTAAAAGAAATTTAACCAAATTAAGCCATTTGATCAATTATCCAACTATACTCAGGAGTAATAACTGAATGAGCCGGGTTGGACCGTGAACATCCTCCCAAAAATCTAACCTCTCAAAACACCCCTTAAAAAAATTTTAAAAATAATCTATATCTTAGAAATCTTAACATAAATCAATCTCATCCAACCAGCCCTATTCTCATCACCTTTACAGGTTCGATCCAAACTGGTTGTCGATCAAACAATGACCGATTATTGATCACCAATTTTTTTAGTTATCTAGATATTCACCCACATCAGTGTGGTGTTTCATCGTTGTAAGTGATATATGCCATATTTATGATTTTTCTATAAAATATGTATTTGACAACTGAATGTTTAACAATCTGTGCTCTCTTTCTGTGAAAACTCCTTAAATTTCAGCTCTAAATACCTTTTAAACCAGATTAAATATGATTAAAACCAACAAAGCGATGATGATCCCTGCTTCAACGATAACTGCGATTGTCAAAATCCCGATCATGTCCCAGGCTTTTTCTCTGTCAAAATCATCCTTGTCCTTCGGATGAGCCATGAATTTCCGCCAATTATTCTCGTCCTTAGCCAATCTACCACTCTTTTAACACTCTTCAAATCTTCCAAAACTCTTTGACTTTCCA
>JBKHIX010000015.1:0-28508 GCA_046538435.1 Thermoplasmata archaeon
GCAGCATGTGGGACTGTGGATCCCCTGGCTCGGGTTCAAATCCCGATCACGGCCCTTTTGGAGGGATTTGTTTTCAAAGGAATTAAAATTCCTTATCTCACTCGCTATAAAGCTGTGATCACGAACAAAATTTTTTACAAATTTTGTGAGCTGTAAGAATTTTTGATTCTTACTTGAATAATAAGTAAAAAAACATTATTCCGAGCTGGATTCCTTTTTAAAATAAATATCTAAACGGGCTCCTCCTAACTCAGAATCTTTTATTTCTATTCTTCCTTTGTTATGTTTAACAACTTCAGCTATTATATAGTACCTAAATCCAGCTATACCAGCAGTTTTTCCATTGTAAATCTGACCAGAAAAAAGATCCTTAATATCATCATGAATTTTTTCGCCATCATCCTGAAAACTCACGAGTACTTCATCATCATTTTCACTAACATCTATTTTGATGGTATTACTACCAGTATTTGATGCTCTTGCCTTTAAAATATAAGAAAACAATTTCTTAATCGAGTAATCTCCCTTAACCTTACCTATCTTAGTAGGAAAATTTTTCTCTATATTTATGTTCTTCACCGTATGGTTATATTCCTCATTTTTAATAGAATGGTCTAATGCTTCGATTATATCTACTCTTTGTAGATCTTTAAACTTATCCATTTCACTGAGTTCATCATCTTCGCTTATTATTTCATCCTCATCTCTAGCGTTCTTTAGTGCGTTTTTAACAAATTTCATCTGCTCTTCTGAAAGTTTTGAATCTTCTAGTAAGTTTAGATATCCCGCGATAATCTGATTCTTACTGCTTAGATCCTGCCTTAAAAGGTTATTTAAAAAAGATTTTCTTTCTTCGGCTTGTTTTCTCTCATCAATATCTCTAACCAGAACCAAAAGTAGTTCCCTCTCATCTATGGTGGCTTTTCTTATGTTAACTTCGATCCAAAAGATTCTCCCATTCTTATCCTTCGTTTTCCACTCAAATTTTTGTGCTTCACCTTCTGCAGCTTTTTGGATTATTTTATCCGCTTCATATCGGGTAAACGGGGGATCACCAGCACTTAAATCCTCTATCGATAGCTCTACAGCCTCATCCTTATCGTAACCGAACATTTCACACATCTTTTCATTCACATCAAGTATTTTTCTAGTATCTGGATTTTGAATAATAATAGCACCGTTCACATTGTGATATATATTTTTGAATCTCTCTTTGCTATTTTTCAGATCCTCAGTTCTTCTTTTAACTTGAACCCTTGATAAAACCACGACTCTACCTAAGAAAAGTGAAATGAGGCCAACACCTGTCAGTAAAGTCTTTATCCAATCTGGAATGATCTTAGTTGTTTTACCCTCTTCATCGCTCATATACCCTCCTATATGTTCTTCTAAAGATTGATAGTAGATAGAATCCTCATCTTCTTTGAGTTCATTCAAATAAAAGTCCAATTTATTTTTCAATAATGGTGCAATACTAGAATTTTTTGAAAGAGCTATTTTCAGTTCGGTAGGACTAAAAACAACAGGTGTTTCTTTTATCTCAAATCTTTCTAAATAATTTCTACCATATAGTCTAGGAACTACACCTGCATCGACTTTTTCCGCTTGAACTAATTTAGGGATATCTATATACTCCTCGACCTCAACAAAAGAACAATTTATGTCAAATCTTTCAGTTAATATTTTTATTCCTATCGGACCTGTATAGTATATATCATCTTTTAGAACCGCTATTTTTTCCCTTTTAGAATCCAAAAATGACTGAATATCGGATCCATATACCCTCCTCCAAGTGGATAAAACTGTTTCATCAGTATAATTGAACCTTTTAGCTCTTGGTTCTGAGTAGGCTATAGCAGTCATTATATCTATTTTACCTTTCTCTAGATCTAATATAGATTCGCTCCAGGGCTTCTTCACATAGTTTATATCCCAGTTTTCTTTTTCAGCAATGTGATTTAGTATATCAGCGCATATGCCTTTGACAGTGCCTTTCTCATCGGTAAATATGAAAGGCTCATCTTCGTAGATACCAATTTTTACAATTTTTATTTCTTTAGTTGAGGAATAATGTGTCATAGAAGAGTCTGGGGGATTAGAAATGAAATAGATAAAGTTAAACTGATAATAAATAATGAGAGGACGACTAAAACCTTGTGTTTTTTACTTAATATCAGATTTACACGACCTATAAGATTATAGTCCTAACATGATAGGGCTGTTCTTTTATTAAAATCTTAGTAGAAATTATCTATTTTTAATATTATCACATATAGGTCAGATAAAGATATTTTTTCATAAGGATTATAAATATATTCAACTTTAACTTATCATGACTTATCCTAATTATATTTCTAATAAATTGAGATTGTTTTAGATTCTTTGAGACGGGATAAAATATGTTATAGAACAAGATTTATCTGCATTATAGGTTTATTATCCTAATATTACAATATTAAACCAAAACTTTTTTAACAGAGTATGATATCTGCCAAACCGTGATAAGATGGCAGATGTAAGAGGAAATATCCGGGATTTTAAAAGAGCTCAGAAGGCATTGATGGAAAACAATGAGGAAGCTATGAGTGAATTCTCCGACTTTATGGAAGTAGTTTTAGAGGAGAATCATTTAGATCTCAAAACAAAAGAATTGATCGCATTAACCAATGGTATAACAGCAAGGTGTAAATACTGTATAGATCTACACACTCAAAAAGCTTTAGACGCTGGTTGTACCAGAGGAGAAATACTAGAAGCTGCATTCGTAGCTATAATGATGGGTGGAGGACCAGCGTTAACTTATATAGCTGAACTTAAAAAAGCGTTAGATGAGTTCGAATAGAACCCATTCTTTCTTAACTATTTTTTAATTATATGAGAGATTTTGGATCATAAATTTTTTATTTTCTTCTTCAAGCTATTTAACATCGATTCTATATTATTTTTTACCTCATCAGATAAGCCTTCACCAATATCTGAGTTTTTTGGTTGGATACCCATTATGATCACCTCTGCAGGTATTTCACCTAGATTTTCAGAGAGTTCTAGAACCTCGAACAGGTTCGAATCATGGGTAGTTTTTGGAATATTTATGGACCTCACTTCATCAGGTTCGAAGAATACGAAATCACCTGGTTCTCCGTTGAAATAAACTGCATCTATGATAATAACTTTATCAAAATCCTTTAAAAGGTGTAATACTTTCATCCCACCTGTACCAGCGTCAAAAGTGAATACATTTAAAAATAAATCTCTTTTTTCGATTTCATGGATAAGAACAATCCCTATCCCGTCATCACCGTTCAAGGGATTTCCTAATCCGATTATTCCAATATCTTCTTCACTCATTGACAAACTCTACATCCAGGTAGTGAGTCGAGCAAGAAATACATGGATCGTAGGCTCTTACAAGCATCTCTAAAGTAAGCTCGACTTCATCTTCTGGTTTTGAGATTATATTTGGCACCATCTTTTCCATATCATGTTGGATGTTTCCGTGGTTCTGATTTGTAGGTATAACACAATTCGCTTCTGTGCAGATACCTTCCTCATCGTAGGTATAATCGTGGAACAGTATACCTCTTGGAACCTCAGCAGCACCTATACCTCTTCCTGCCTGTACGTCTATCTCCGGTTTATGGTACTCTTCCTGTGGCTGCAATCCTTTATCCAATAACATCTCAATTATCTCTATCGAATCTTCAACACTGTGGACAACTTCTACTAACTGAGCAACATTGTTCATGAATGGATTGTGATTTACAGGTTTGAGATCAAATTTTTGTGCTATACCTTTAGCCATCGGACTTAATTTATCGTAGTTATTGTTCAAACGTGCTAAAGCACCCACCATGTATGATTCTCTGTTATGTTTTGCATATTTCGCAGTTGATTGAGGTACTATGTATTCATTTGTGATGTTCTCGTAATCATCGACTGCATGTACCCCTGTATCTGTTGAAGCAATGTCACCATCATAAAGAGCATACTCGTTATCATTAGTCAAAGAGATAAATTCTGTCTCTCTTTCAAAATCAGGTAATTCTGGTGCTAATTTTTTCAATAAGTTTGCTACAGCTGTTAGATCATTGAAAGAGCCCTCTAATCTACTTTTCAGCTCTCTCAATTGTTTTTCAGAAGGTATCTTGGAAAATCCTCCAGGTATCAATCTCTGAGGATGAGTGGTCCTACCAGTAATCAAATCTGACATCTCATTTGCCAATCTATGAAGTCTAATAACCGTTTTAACTTCCTCAGTATGCGAAGAAGCCAATGGAAAAACAGACTTAGCTCCCATAAGGTCAGGTAGTGCTAGATAGCCAACATGTAAAACATGACTCTGCATATTCTCAGCGTGTAATGCAAGTCTTCTAAGCAATTTGTCCTGCTCTGAAATCTCAATACCCATCGCATCCTCTGTTGCCTTTAAAGAAGTCAGTGTATGTCCTATAGAACAGATACCACAGATCCTAGAAGTGATATGATGTAGTTCTTCGTAACTCCTTCCAACTACAAGTGATTCAAAAAATCTTGGTGCTTCAACGACCTGCCATTCACACTTCTCTATATCCCCATCTTTCGCATTAACGACGATATTACCGTGACCTTCGACTCTGGTCAAATATTCAACATCGATATTTACATCTTCACTCATCTTCTCTTGCCTCCTTTTGATAATTGAAATAAAGGTTAAACTTCTTGATTACCTCTTCAGCGTCAAGCCCGTATTCCTCTAACACTTCTTTGTGTGCGTTTTCATTAGGATCATCGATCATACCTCTGCAGCCCCAACAAACAGTGCCTTCGTTCACACAGCATGAATCACAGCCTGCTCTTGTTACTGGACCTACACAGAATTCATCTCTCTCAAAAGCACAGACGTTCTCATTCAGTTTACATTCAACACATACGGGATAATCTGGTATGTTTGGTTCTCTTCCTATAACTAATGAATTAACTACATGTAAAAACTCATCACGATCTATAGGGCATCCATGTACTTTATAATCCACTTCTATTACAGAATCGATTCCTTTAGCCTTGTCCCAGGTCTCGAACAGGTCTGCCTTATCTCCATAAACTCTGTTTTTAACCTCTTCAGGAACCTGTGTATTTCTTATTGAATTTATTCCTCCAATGGTTGCACAGGCACCGATAGCGACTACAACATCTGCGTTCTCTCTGATATCCCTGAGTCTCTCTACATCGTGGTCTCTGGTAACTGATCCTTCGATAAAAGCGATATCGTAATCATCACTGTGTTCTTTCATAACTTCTCTGAAACTTACAACTTCCACAACATCGATCAAATCAAGTAGTTTTTCTTCTAAGTTAGCTACTTGTAATTGATCTCCTTCACATCCTGCAAAGTCAAAAAATGCTGCTTTTGGTTTATCTCCCATCTATAACGCCTCCTCGAAACCTTTGATAACTTTATAATTGAACACTGGGCCATCTTGACATACGTAGAATTCACCTTTATCACCGTTTATCTGGCAGTGACCACATTTTCCTACACCGCATTTCATCCTTCTCTCTAAGGAGAGATATATCTTGTCATCAGGGACATCCTTTTTATCGAGTTCATCTAAAACAAATCGGTACATTATCGGGGGACCACAAACCACTGTTTTGGTATTTTCAAGGTCTATATCTACACCAGGTATTAGAGTTGTGATAACTCCTACATTACCTTCCCAACATACATCATCTGGACATCTATCAACTGTTTCTCTATAATCTATGTCATCACGACCTCTCCATTTATCTACCTCATCTTCATAAAGCAGTTCACATGGTTCTCTGCAGCCGTATAATATCTTGACATCCTCAAAGTCCTTCCTTCTATCTATTGTGTAATTAATAAGGGATCTCAAAGGTGCGATACCTAATCCACCTGCGATAAACAACATATCATGACCTTTCAACTCTTCTACTGGAAAGCCTTTTCCAAAAGGACCTCTTATGCCTATCTTATCTCCCGCTGTCAATCTATGAAGAGCGTTAGTTACATTTCCAACTGCTCTCACGCACAGTTCGAATTCAGGTCCCTCTTTTGTAGGTGATGAACTAATAGATATAGGTGCTTCGCCTACTCCAGGTATTGTCAATTCAACGAATTGACCAGGATCATGATCAAGTGATTCACCATTATCTAATTCTACAGTATACAACTTTTCTTTTTCTGTCATCTTCTCTACTTTCAATATCGTCGCTTTTTGGGGTAGATAAATCGATTCTTCTGGGGCACTCATTCTATCATCTCCTTTAAATCGTTATAGATACTAGAAGGATCTGCTATATCTGGAAGACATTGTGAAGAGCATCTGCCACATCCTACACATGCGATATCTCCATATTTATCATAGATATATCTTCCTTTTCTCATGTATCTGTGCCTGTATCTTCCAGCTTTCTCTTCTCGGAAATTCTCTCCACCTGCAACTCTAGCAAAGGCTTGGAGCATACATCCGTCCCATTGACGTAATCTTTCTCCTTCGTCACCACCAACGTCGTTGATATCCTGCACATCGAAACAGTAACAAGTCGGACAAACTAAATTACATGTACCACAGCTCAAACAGTCCTCTGAATGATCCTCCCAGAATTCCTCATTATAATATGCCTCAGCCAATAAATATGGTAGTTCATGTACTGAAAAGTCTATCGATTTTTCGAATTTATCTTCGATCTGTGACATTTCTTCTTCATATTTCTCTATCTCTTCAGGAGTCGCATCCTCGAAAAGATCAGGCTTTTTATCCATCAAGTCGCTGCCTTTTGTTGATCCTATTTCTACAGCGTATTGATCTCCTATATCTGTGAGCATCAAGTCATATCCATGATCTATTGTTGCTGTTCCCATGCTTGCAGCGAAAGACCATTCACTCACATTTTTCATGTTCACGCCTATCAAAACAGCTTCTTTACGTTTCCACAGATAATTCTGATCTTCATGTGTATCTTCAAATATCTTGTCCATCTGTTTTATCGATACCAGGTCGTAGGGATGTATACCTATGATTATCCTTGGTGTCACTTCATTGACAGGTGACATAGACAATTCTTCTTCTGTTTTATATTTGACCAATGTTTCTCTTTGAGGCATGAAATATTTTTTTGGAGGTAAACTAGTAACATCGTAGTCCAGTCTTAGGTCTTCTGCTTTATGCAGTTCTTGAAAGGCAAATTTATCCTTTCCTTTTTCCTGTACACCCACTATCTCTTTCTCATGTTCTTCTATGAGATGGTCCACAAATGATTCGAAATCTTTTTTATCAATTACTTTCATGTTTTCACTCTTTATAAAGCTCTGAAATCGGGATAATTAATAAACTTTTAAACTTTTCGATAGTTTTGCATCTAAAAACCAATCTCCAAAGAAGTGTTTTTTCACTCACCGAAACGTCTGTGTCTATTTTGATAAGACCTGATAGCTCTTAGGAAATCTATCTTACGAAACCCTGGCCAATATACATCAGTAAAGTACAGTTCCGAATACGCCAACTGCCATATCAGAAAGTTAGAAATTCTTTCTTCACCACTCGTCCTTAATATAAAATCGGGGTCAGGGAAATCAGAGGTATACAATTTTCTAGAAAATAATTTTTCATCTATATCTTCAACTTTTATCTTTCCCTCTTTCACATCTTTAGCTATCTTCTGGATAGCTTGTATTATCTCTTCTCGACCTCCATAAGCTACTGCTATGTTGAAATAATAGCTATCATAATCCTTCGTCTTCTCTTCAGCGTATGTTATTGCTTCCTTAACATCTTCTGGAAGTTTCTCTACCGCTCCAATAGCTTGAATCTTTATCTTATGTTTGTGAACTCTTTCATCTTCTGCAGCTTTCTTGAAATTCTCTTTGAATAAGTTCATAAGATGTTCTACTTCATCCGAATCTCTACTTATATTTTCAGTAGAAAAGGCATAAACTGTCAATATTTTTATGCCCAATTCAGTGCACCAGTTGAGCATTTCCTCTAATTTATCTTTGCCCATCAAATGTCCGTCTTTTTCTTCCAATCCTAACTGCTGAGCGAAACGTCTATTTCCGTCCATTATCACAGCTATATGAGTGGGAATTTTATCATCTTTGATCTCTTTCATCAATTTTTTTTCGTATGCTTTGTATGCTGTATCTGAGATGGTCTTGGATATTTCACTGATTTATCATCACCTATACTGATTGATAATAAAATACTATAAAAAGATATTGCATTTATTTTGTTAGATTGGTAAATTTTCTTATTCCACCACAACTGTTTTATAAGAGCTCCTGAGGGGGAAATTGTGATAACATGAAAAATAGGCCCATATATAAAAAAATCTCGGCCCGATTCATGTTATGTTTTCGAACAATATTTTATAATGGGAGAGGCGGAATTTAATGGAGAGACGTCAATTGAGGGATGAACTTGGGGAACATGGTCTAGAAGACAGGTTCCCCATAAGAAAAGTGATTAAAAAAACAGGTTGCATGGGTCCCTGTGATCTAGGACCAATAATGATCATAGAACCTGAAAATACATTGTATGGAAATCTAGAGGTTACAGATGTTCCAAAGATTGTAGAACAGCATTTGATAAAGGGGGATATAGTAGAAGAATTACTTGTTCAAGATGCAGAAAGACATAATGTCGAAGAGTCCACAGACCTAGATTTCATAAAGGGTCAGAAAAGAATAGTGATGAGAAATTCAGGGAAAATAGATCCCAGCAGTATCGAAGATTACTTGGATCAAGATGGATATAAAGCTGCTGAAAAAGCTATCACCCAAATGGATAGAAAAAAGATCATTGAAGAGATAAAAAATTCCGGTCTCAGAGGTCGAGGTGGTGCTGGATTCCCGACAGGATTGAAATGGGACTTCACATATCAAAGTGAAGGAGATCAAAAATACGTAGTTTGTAACGGGGATGAAAGTGATCCGGGAGCTTTCATGGACAGAAGTATTCTAGAAGGAGACCTACATAGTGTTATCGAGGGAATGATGATAGCTGGTTATGCTATCGGAGCTGATAAAGGTTACGTATACGTTAGAGCTGAATATCCCTTGGCTATCAAAAATCTTCGTAAAGCAGTTAAAGATGCTCAGAGCAGAGACCTTTTAGGAGAGAATCTATTTGGTACTGACTTTGACTTCAACATGGACATAAGAGTCGGAGCTGGAGCCTTCGTATGCGGTGAAGAAACCGCACTAATATCTTCTATAGAAGGTAAACAGGGAAGACCAAAATACAGACCCCCGTATCCGTCTCAATCAGGGTTGTGGGGAAAACCAACAGTTATCAACAATATAGAAACATTGGCTAACGTGGCTCCCATAATATTGAAAGGTTCAGAATGGTTCAACAGCATAGGTACTGAAGAAAGCAAAGGTACGAAGGTCTTTGCAGTTGCTGGAGATGTAAGGCAGAATGGATTAGTTGAAGGACCTATGGGGACTAGAATTAAGGATAATGGACCCTCATGGAATAAAATTAGGAGAAACTGATCCTAAGAACTACGCGGAAATAATAAAAGAAAGATCATTAGATTGGAGTTATATGAAATTCCCATATTACAAGAAACTAGGATTCAAAAGAGGAGTTTACAGAGTTGGACCACTAGCCAGGTTGAATATCATAGATGGAATAGGCACTGAGATTGCCCATAAAAAATGGGAAGAGTACAGAGAACTAGGTAAAAGCGAAATGAAGGGAGGCCCGCTTTACTATCACCTTGCTAGATTGATAGAATGTGTACATACTGTCGAAAAGATACAAGAATTACTTCAAGATGAAGACATCTATGACGGGGATATAAACGTACCTACGAAGGCTCAAAAATCAGAAGGTGTAGGTGTCATCGAAGCTCCAAGAGGTACATTGATACACGATTACAAACCAAATGATTCCGGAATAATCACTGACGCTAATTTCATAGTTGCAACAGGACACAACAACGCTGCGATAAATAGAAGCCTTAAGAAGGCTGCTGAACAGCACGTTGATGGTAAGGAAATACCTGAGGGAACACTGAACAGATTGGAAAGTGTGATAAGGTGCTATGATCCATGTCTGTCCTGTTCGACACATGCGGTAGGAAACATGCCTTTAGAAGTGAAACTTATATCCAAAAAAGGAAAAGTTTTAGACAAAAAAACAAAAGATATTCTATAAAAAACACCTTTTTTACTTCCTCCCGGAAGTAAAATACTATTTTTTATCTTTATTTAAACTACTTTGCCTAAATCTGTTACTCTTCATCACAACCATTATATATTCTATTCTTAATCAGAAAATCAGGTGGTTTATGTGAAACATAAGAAATTATTTCTTCCGGGACCAACGGAAGTAAGAAAAGAAGTTATTGAAGCGATGGACGAATGGATGTTCGGCCACCGATCGGACAATATGACTGACCTTTATACAACAATTGTTGAAGATACGAAGAAATTCTTCGATACTGATAAACATGCTATAATACTAACAGCATCTGGAACTGAGTTCATGGAAAGTTCCATACTGAACTTGGTGGATGATAATGTACTCTGTGGTACCTGCGGGAGTTTCAGTGAAAGACAAGCTAATATCGCTGAACGATTGGGGAAGGATGTTGATAAACTAGAATATGAGTGGGGAAAAGCATTAAAGCCTGAAGATATTAGAGAGGCTTTAGAGAATAACGATTATGATGCTTTCACCTGTGTCATGAATGAAACTTCAACCGGGATAAGAAATCCTATCGAAGAGATCGGTGAAGTGATGAAAGATTACCCTGACACATTCTTCATAGTAGATGCAATATCTGCCTTAGGAGGAGATTACATAGATATCGATAAGAGCAATATAGACGTCATTTTCACATCAGTCCAGAAGGCTTTTGCTATGCCTCCAGGACTTGCTTTATGCTTGGTAGAAGATGATGCTTATAAGTATGAAAAAGAAAAGGATTCTGCATCTTGGTACGGAGGATTCCAGAGGAGTATAGATTACTACAAGAGAAAGGGACAGACTCATTCAACCCCTGCTATCTCACTGATGCTCGCTTACAGAGAACAGATGAAACATATGCTCGATGAAACACACAAAGGCAGATCTGATAGACATAAAGAGATGGCTGAATATACTCAAGAATGGGCGTTAGAGCACTTCGATATGTTCCCAGAAGAAGGTTACTGGTCACAGACTGTAAGCACCATAAAGAACACTCAGGGTCTAAATATTGCTGAGTTGAGGGAAGAGATCAACGAGAAATATGACCTGGTATTCTCTAATGGATACGGTTCTAAATTGAAAGAGAAAACTTTCAGAATAGGACACATGGGAGATCACACAGTAGAAGATGTTAAAGAACTGACAGATGCTATAGAAGACGTTGCAGGACTGTGATAAATATGGCTAAAAAAGTACTGATCTGCAATCCGATAGCTGAAGAAGGAGTGGAGATGTTCGAAGAAGCTGGTCTGGAAGTTGATCAGGAATTTGGCATGTCTAAAGAGGAATTGACAGAAAAGGTTCCACCTTATCATGCTTTGGTAGTCAGAAGTTCTACCAAAGTAAGAGAACCAACTTTAGATGCAGCAGAGAACTTGGAAGCTATAGGAAGACCAGGAATAGGCCTCGACAATATAGATGTGGATTACGCAGAAGATATGGGTGTAAAAGTTTTCAATACTCCTACAGCTACAACAGTATCTGTGTCTGAATTAGCTATGACCCACATTTTAGCTGCTTACAGAGATATCGTATCAGGAACAAACAGCTTGAGAGAAGGTAAATGGATCAAGAGCGATCTGAAAAGCAACGAAATATATGAAAAAACCCTCGGTGTTATTGGTTACGGAAACATCGGTCAAGCTGTTGCAGAAAGAGCATCAGCATTCGGTATGGATGTTATAGCATACGATGTAAGAGATATCGAAAATCCAAAACCAGCAGAGATGGTAGACATGGATACTCTTCTCGAAAAAAGCGACGTGATAACCATACACGTTCCTCATATAGAAGCGACCCATCACTTGTTGAGTGATGAAGAGTTTAAGAAGATGAAGGAAAGTGCGACTTTAGTAGACTGCTCAAGAGGTGGAGTTGTGGATGAAGAAGCTCTTTACAAGGCTCTTAAAGATGGAGAGATAAGATTCGCCAGTAAAGATGTATTTGAGGAAGAACCTCCGGGAGATAATCCATTGTTTGAATTGGATAATTTCCACGCAACCCCACATATAGGGGCACAGACCTTTGAAGGTCAGGTAAGAGCAGGTACATTAGCTGCAGAACAGGTAATAGAAGAACTCGAAAAAAGAGGTTAAGTTAATATGGTAGAGATTAGAGAATTTAAAGGCATCCAGTACGATAAAGATAAGATAGAAGATATGGAGAAAGTTATCACACAACCATACGATAAGATCAGCGAAGAGATGCAGGATGAATATTACAGTGATAGCGAACATAACTACTGTCGTTTGATACTTCCAAAAGAGGAGAACAGGTATGAGAAAGCAGCAGAAAGACTGAGAGAGTGGCTGAGAGAAGAGATATTGAAAAAGGAAGATGAACCAGGAATCTACGTTTATTACTCCGATTTTGAAGTTCTTGGTGAGAAATATACCAGAAAAGGTTTCATCTCAGCTGTCAAACTACATCCATTTGAAGAAGGAATCGTACTTCCTCACGAGGAAACACACAAAGGTCCTAAGATCGACAGATTGAACATGTTGAGAGCTACTGAGAAAAATCTAGAACCAGGGTTCATGCTTTACAGTGATCTAGAACATGAAACAATCGACCTGTTCGACAAAATTGCGGAAGAAGAACCACTGTATGAAGCAACAGATGGATACGGCGTACACAATAGAGTCTGGAAAATAGAAGACGAAGAGAAAATAGCCAAAGTCAAGGAAGTATTAAATGGTGAACAAGTAGTTATCGCTGATGGTCATCACAGATACGAAACCGCTGTCAACTACAGAGACGAGATGAGAAAGAAAAACCCCGATTACATTGAAGATGAAGCGTTCAACTGGAGGATGACTTACATGGTTCCTGTTGAAGACCCAGGTCTTGTCGTTTTACCTGGTCACAGGCTACTGTTAAAAGACGAATTCAAATCTGAACATCTGGAAGAACTGGAGAAATACTTTGAGGTTGAAGAAATAGATATAGATGATAACAAGGAATTCTTAGAGAATAACGATGATACTTCAGCTTTCGTTGTATATGATGGAAAAAGAGCCTATGGACTCAGATTGAAATCAAAAGATGCTGTTGATGACCTACTTTCAGATGAATACTCTGAGGATTACAAAGAACTAGACGTAGTGATACTCAGGGATATAATCTTCGAGGAAGTGATGAATACAGGTGAACTTCATATCGATGAAGGTATATCCTACGAAAGATGGGAAAAAGATGCTATAGAAAGAGTAGAAGATGGCGAAGCAACTGTTGCATTCCTGGTGAACGCTACAAAACCTGAACAGGTACTAAAAGTATCCAAGAACGAAGAAAGGATGCCTCAGAAATCTACTGATTTCTATCCAAAAGTCGATTCTGGATTCGTAATGATGGATATACAGACTGGAGAAACCCTCTAAAAACCTTTTTCTTTACTTATTCTAAATATTGCTCTTCTTCAAAATACCTTGCTAATTCTCTCATCCGATCAGCACTAGCTTTGTATCCAGCTTTTTCAGTTCTATTTATCAGATCATCAAATCTTTTTTCCCCACCAGCAGTATTATCTGCATGACAGATTAATTTTTCTTCTAGTGTATCAGGAACATAACTTCTTACGGGAAGTCCCTGTTCCTCGGCCTCCTCTTTTGTTATACCCCCACCGATATGGCGTTCTATTATTCTAGCAAGCTCTTCATGCCATCCTTCTTCTCTGGCGATTTTACCTCCTTCGATACCATGTTCAACGCTATGGGTCACTGATCTTCCAACATCATGAAGAAATGCACCTGCAACTATCAGTTTCAGGTCGCCTCCAAATCTTTCATGCAGTTCTAACGCCCTTTCGAGGACATCCATAGAGTGCCCTATAACCCCATCATCAATTTTTATAGATTTAAGATATTCATAACATTCTCTTGCTGAAGGTACTTTGGAATAATTAACCACTCTTTTCCCCTTATCAGTAGGCAAGACCGTTATTTTGCCCCCTACCTTCTGGTCTATTTCTCTTTCGTTCAGTCTATCCATGAACACTGCAAGTGCAGCCACTTCTGAATGAGGTTCGCTTCCTACAGATATGTTGTAGTGGGACATATCGTATACTTCTCTAGGTACCTTTTCTGCACCAACTATTATCAAAGGATTGTTAATATCTCTATTCTCTTCAAAAAATCTATCGATATCCTCACCATACATGGTAAGGTGGATGACCTCTCCTTCCCATCCCTCAACTAATTTTTTCCAATCCCTTTTTTCTCTAAGCTGAAAATTCCCACCAAATCTTTCAGTCACATCAGAGAGTGTATTTTCTATTTTTTTGTCCACCCTAGGCATGAACATTACATCAGCTCCAAAAGCTCTAGCAGTCAAGCCAACGTGAGTTGTCATCCTCTTATCTCTTATAGGCCTATGACCAAGCCTTAGAACCGCTTTCAAAACCTTCACCAGGGGTCTTCTTCCTCTTCTGGGAATTTTTCTTCATCCTTTTCCAAATCTTCTTCTTTTGATTCTTCAGGTTTTGTTGATCTATATAATTTCTCATCTTCTGAGGTACTCACAGTTTCCTCTTCTTCATAATTCCATCCTTTAGAGTTAGGTTCAATGTAACCACCATAAGCTGGTACTATCACACCTCTTACTAGAAATAGAGATGTAATAAAGCCCATGATTCCTGATAAAAGAACCTGTGGGAATGGTTTCATCCAACTACCCATATCGAATGTCATGAATATGTTAATCAGTATAACCACCATTATAGCGATAGATATACCAGCTATGAATTTACCAACTATATCACTTATGTCAAATAATTCCTCTATAAAGAAGAACAAAGGTGCGATGATTCCCAGTATCAGGGCTGCTACTGCATATATAAACCCTAACTCATAACCGGAGAGAAGTGGGTATATCGTATATATAAAAATCGTCACAGTGGCTATTATCAATATCCCAGAAATTAATGCAAAGGTTCCAGTTGTTAACTTATCAAATATATTCAAATCATCCAAATCCATATATTGCCCTCCTATTTTTAGATCTTTTCAATCCTATGTCCTTTATAGTTAAGTTTTACAGACCTTTTGACCAGGCTCTTCAAAGTCGTCGGACTGCATCCAACCTTTTGACTTATATCATTGGCAAAATTCTCTCCACCTTCTACTGACTCGATCACCTGTTCCTCCATATCCTCAAATTCCTCTTCATCCAACATCGCTGCATACAACACATCGCTTATCTCTTTGATAGGGACTGATGCATCAATGTGTACAGATGAATAATAGGTGTGATAGGCCTTCCTAGTTTCACGTCCAGTGTGCTGCCAACGGGTTTCAACAAGTTTCATCTTATCAAATAAATGTAAAGCTCTCTTACCCTCATCACCGTATTTTTCCTCTATCTCTTCTGCAGTCTTCCACCCTTCTGCTAGTTCTGTATAAACTTTTTTCTTTACGGGTGTACTTACTGCTCTCAATATTGGAACAAATTCCGAAACATCTTTGATTACTTTAACACGAGACATTGTATTCTAACCGGTAATGTCACTATGAAATTTAATATTTTCCTATGACTTTTTAAGATTTCTACTCTCATAAGGATTTGAAACGATACGTTCTGCTCTTTTTATAAAAGAAGGTATCGATTCAACATCCTTGATCTCTTTTTTAACATATTTAATTATCTCTCTACGATATTCTAGGTCATAGTCTATTATGTTGGCTTGACAGGCTTTCTTGATTTTTCCACTCAATTTTCCCCCAGTAGAATCCCAATCGGTCAATATTATGACTCTCTCATATTCCTCTCTTAAATCTTCAATTATATGAAAAATAGTATCGTTCTTCTTGATTCTTATGATCTTTCTCTCAAAACCGAGTTCTTTCAAAGCCTGAACATCTTTCCTACCTTCAACTATTATAGGTACTTCCTCCTCCTCCTCTTTAATCTCTTCTAAAACGTCCTGCAGTCCTTCTAATTCTTCTTTCAATCTCATGATATCATTTTTCAAGCTTAGTTTTTATATCTTCAACATCAACTGATCTGAAAAATACCCTTTTTTGTTTAGAGGTTTTTCCTCTCACTATTTCAATCTTGTTCGTTGGTACATTTAAGGTTTCTGACAAAAGTCTGATAACGCCTCTATTTGCTTCACCACTTTGTGCCTTTTCTCTGACATACACCTCTAAATTATCTCTCCATATATTCACCTCTCCAATTTTTGCTTCAGAGGATTTTGGTGATACTGATATATCAAGATAACATCCATTATCGCTTGAGGTTAAACAATCTGAGATATCTTTACCACTCATGATTTTACAATATGATTCTAAATAAAAGACTTTTCATCTATAAATGTAAAATTAACATACAGATTTTTTCTTTATTTTCTTTTTACCCTTAAGTCCAGTAACGACCGACATCAATTTAATCTTTTTATCACATTCAGGATCTATCCTAGCTCCAAATATCACACCTGCATCGGGATCAAGTCTCTTTGTCATCATCCCGACCACAACGTTCATCTTCTTTATAGATAAGTCCCTAGGTCCTCCAGTCAGATGAATCAAGGCTCTTTTAGCTCCTGAATAATCAACATCTAAAAAAGGATTTTCACTAGCCTCTTCTACAGCTTTTTCAGGTTCACTGCTGTGGGCTTCTCCTGTCAGCAAAGTAGATACACCTCCACCACCTAAAACAGACCTGAGATCGTTGAAATCAAGATTGATCAGTGATGGCAAAGTAACAGTTTCAGTTACACTTTTTATCAAATCAGATATCAATGAATCCATTATACCAAATCCTTGATCGATTGGAAGATCTGGTGCTACATCTAGTAGCTTATCGTTTTCTAAGATTATAGTAGAGTTGGCATATTTCTGAATCTTATTGACTCCTGCCCAGCCTATCTTTTTTCTATTACCCTCTACTGAAAAAGGCATAGTCACTATCGCTATCACCATAGCTCCTTTCCTTCTAGCCATCTCAGCTATAACGGGTGTAGCTCCTGTTCCAGTCCCACCTCCCATACCTGCTGTGAGAAAAACAAGATCTGCATCTGAAAATAATTTATTGAATCCTCCAGAGGCTGCTTCTGCACATTCCCGGCCTATATTAGGGCTTCCTCCAGCACCTCTTCCTTTATTGTGTGAAGTTCCTATCAGCATTTTTTTGTCAGCCTGAATATTTTGTAGATGATGTTTATCCGTGTTTATTGCAAGGGTTTTAGCTCCATAAACACCTATCCTGCTAAGACGGTTTATGCTGTTGTTTCCACCCCCGCCAATACCTATAACATAAGTTTTAATATCAGAGGGTTCGTCCATATCCTGACAACTTTGATCATACTTCATAACAACTACCCTTGCTAAACCTAAACTTTGATATAGGGATTATTCAGAGGAGTTTGTTTTCTATTCTTCAAGTTTCTTTTTGTACTGCTTAATTCTCTCTTTCACGTATTCTCTAACAGCTGTTCTGATCGCATCATCTACGTTCACTGAATCTCCTTCCTGAACGAGATCCTCTATCTCGCTGACTTTTTTCTTAGGAAGATCGACAGTTACTTTAGAGATATGATCAGGTGCATTTTTATTCTTTATGAATTCATCAATAGCTGCTCTAATCGTTTCTGAAATAGAAGAATAATCCCCTTTTTCAACCAGTCTTTCCAATTCCTCAGACATCTCTACAGGGATTCTGACAGTTATACGTTTTGTGTCCGACGCCATATGTCCACCATTTAAGATAAAGTCCGACGTATAGTATATATACGTCAGACATATATCAAATGTAGTTTTTAATTTATAAACATTTCGGTAAATGTCTGAATCCTTTATCAAATATTGTTTCAGGTCACAATAATAACTTATTCATAATATTAAAATTTAGACTTCGTGGGATAAGTTTTAATAACTTTCATTCATTTTGAATCTTGATGCCAGAATTGAACACTGATTCAACAATGGATGACAGCTATGATTTTGTTGATAGAGATGATATTTTAAAAGAGTTAGAACATCATATGAAAAAAGTTTTGAATGAAAATGGAAGACTTATCCTTTTGAAAGGTGAAGCTGGTGTCGGTAAAACCCGTATAGTTGAAGAATTTATTAAAAAGGTAAAAAAGAAAAATTTTGAAGTGCTAAAAGGTAGGTGTTTGTACTACGAAAGTACTGATCCATACCTCTCATTTTTTGAAGCATTGGGTGATTATCTAACGGAAAAAAATGAAGAATCAGCTTCAAACATCGTCACGGGCACTGCATCTACATCTGGCACTTCATCTAGAACCCCATTAAGTCTGCTGGGAACTAATGAGAAAGAAGAACAGCCCATTTCCGATAATGTGTCTTTATCTGATAGAAGAGAGATGATGTTTAATAGGATTACAGACATCATAATGGATCTCTCTCAGGAAAATCCCGTCTTATTATTCATGGATGATCTTCAATGGATAGATGAATCTTCTTCACAGTTACTCCATCATTTGAGTAGACATATTTCGGACAGTAGGGTGCTGATTCTAGGCGCTTATCGACCTGAAGAATTAAGATACAAAAATGAAGAATTACCGCTTCAAGCAACTCTAAACAGGATGAAAGAAGAACGCTTGATAAGTACGATAAACGTACCACGTTTAGATTATCATTCCATTACTAAGATGATAAAGAATCAAACCCAAAGAGAAGATTTTCCAGAGTCATTCATATGGACCTTATACAGGGAGAGCGAAGGAAACCCGTACTACGTTGTAGAGATTCTCAATTCCATGGTCAATGAAGGTGTTATCAACCCCTATTCATATACGTGGAATCCTGAGGAGGAGCTTTCCAACATAAGAATTCCTTCATCTATAAAAGATATAACGGAAAGAAAGATAGAAAAGTTAAATAAAGATGAGAGAAAGGTACTGATGTATGCATCTCTCCTTGGCACTGAATTCAATTTCGAGATCCTTGAAAGGATAATGAATATGGATGTAATAGAACTTCTAGATATTATCGATAGTTTAGTGGATCAAGGTATAATCAATGAAGTTTCTGATTCTGATGAAGAACTTTACAAATTCAATCATCTTCAAACTCGGACAACCATCTATGAAAATATGGGAAAGAGTCGTAAGCGGGTATCCCATAGACAGGTCAGTAAAGTAATCGAAGATATATATTCCAATGAGATAGAGGACCATTATTATGAATTGAGCAGGCATTTTTACGAGGGAAAGCTGTATGACAAGGCTTATGAATATTCAAAAAAGGCAGGTGAGAAAGCACTTAAATCCCTCGACATCCCAACTGCTTTAGACCATTTTGAAAAAGCACTAAAATCTTTAGAAAAATCGAAGGATATAGATGATAAAAAAGAAAAGAAAGTATATCTACTCAAGATGTTGGGTGAATATAAGGAATATACCAGCAAATTAGACCAATCTTTGAACTATTGGAGATCGTTAAAAGACTTATCTGAATCTGAAAATGATAGAAAATTAAAAACAGAGGCCCTATATCAGATCGGCCACATATACAAGGAAAAGGAAAAATATGAGGAGGCTAGAGAGAACTATAACAAATCCTTGGAAATGTCAGAAGAATTAGATTATACCGAAGGTGTAGCTAGAGCCAATATGGGTCTTGGATATATCAACTGGCGAGAAGGAGACCTAAAAAAAGCTATAGAAAATTATAAGATTGCTATTGAAAAATCTCAGGAAGTCGATAATGAATATATACGCAGTAATTCCAATGTGGAGATCGGTAACGTGTATGCCCATAAAGGTGAAAACGATACTGCTATCGATTATTATAAAGAGGGTCTTACCTATTTTGAAAATACAGAATCTCACAATGAATTGGCCAGGATATACAATAATATCGGAGACCAGTACATGAAAAAGGAAGAATTGGATACAGCCATCAAATTCTTCAAAAAGGAGATCGAATCAGCTAAGATAGTCGGTAATAAGAGATGGGTAGGTTGGGGATCGTTCAACATGGCAGAAGCACTCGTGAAGGCTGACGATATAGATAAAGCTAAACACCATATTAAAAGGGCCGAAGATATAATGAAGAGCCTGGATGAGATGATAGGTATCGCTGCAGTTTATCATGTTGAGGGCCTTATCAAAAAGAAGGAAGGAAGATTCGAAGAGGCTATAGATTTGATAGAAGAAGGGCTTGAGATTAACAAAGAAGTTGATGTGCCTTTCAACATTGCTGAATTTAAATATGATCTAGGTCTTATTTACAAAGATATGGGTGAAAATGATAAAGCTAAACACTATTTAAAAGAATCTAAAGAAATATTTACTGAGCTCGGTGCTGAACACTTTATAAAATGGATCGATTCTGAGTTAGAAGAATTATAATAGAAAGGGTTTTTTATTCGTATATCCAAGCTTCTTCAACTCTGGTATAATTATTGTATTCTGATTTATCGAAGAAAATATCTAGTTCTCTCTCTGCACTCTCTGGGGAATCCGCTGCATGTACTATATTTCTACCGATCTCTATACCATAATCACCACGGATCGTTCCTGGATTAGCTTCGTGAGGATCTGTAGCACCCACCATCTTTCTTACAATGGATATCGCATCTTTCCCTACCACTGCCATTGCTACGACTGGACCTGAAGTGATGTAATCTAATAAAGGCTCGTAAAAATCCTTTCCTTCATGTTCTGCATAATGTTCTTCTGCCCTTTCTTGTTCTATCGTCATCATCTTCATAGCTGTAATCCGCAGTCCTCTGTCTTCCAATCTCTTGATCACTGATCCTACTAAACCTCTCTGTACACCATCGGGTTTTACCATCAAGAACGTAGTTTCCAAAAAGATCACCTTTACTCTTCTTTCTTCTTAATAATCTTCTTTTTACTCTTCTTCTCGACTTCCTTGTCCTTTTTCTTGTATGTCTTTATCGCTTTTTCCTGTGCATGTTTCTGTGTCCACTTGGTCTCTCTTTCTTTTCTTCCTAGTTTAAGAAGATTCTTTTTACATTTGTTGGAACAAAAATAGAAGGATTGTCCGTCATTTTTGATATGAATCTTTCCTGTACCAGGTTCTATCGGATTACCACAAAAAGTGCAGTTCCTTTTTTCTACCATTTTTATCTCACTCCGATATCTTTAGCTTCACGAGCTGTTTCTCTAAGCATCAAAATATCTCCTTTCTGGACAGGACCCATGACATTTCTAGTGATGATACGTCCTTCATCAGATCCTTCGAGTACACGAACTTTTACCTGAGTAGCTTCACCAGTCATTCCTGTCCGTCCAACAACTTCGACAACCTCTCCGGGGATACTATCGTTATAAGGCATTTAAGACTCCTCTTTGTTATTTATTTTAAATTATTAAGCTGATCCTTAAGGTCTTCGATCATCTGTTCTCCCTTGCCACCTTCAGTGATAGCAACGGATGCAGCGATATTATCAAGACCTGTTGCAGCACCTAATTCTTTCTTGGAAGGAACATATGAATAAAGAACATCCTTTTCGTCACATAATAATGGAATATGAGCAAGAATCTCAGGTGGAGTTACATCTTCAGCCATTACGACCAATTTTGCTTCTCCTCTCTCTATAAATTTAGTTACTTCATTAGTTCCTATCCTTAATTTTCCTGTGTCACGTGCTATCTCTACTGCTTCGTAAGTCTTGTCTACAATCTCGTCGGGTACTTCAAAATTAACATATATTTTATCTGCCATCTTTTACACCTCTTTCAGACATGTTAACATGTCCACATATTTCATCGGTTTATACTTGCAACTCCTCTACAAAGGGTGTTATATAAAAAAGTTTTTCTGCGTGTATTTACGTAATTAGAGGATTTACTTACTATTTATCAGTTCCAAAAGAGTTATTATTTCGTTAACATTTTTACATCCATGAATGGCTGGTGGAATAAACTAGCAAGAGTTGACCTAGCTTCTGGTAAGATATCTTATGAAAAGATAGGCCTAGATGTTTTGAAGAAATACATCGGTGGGAGAGGTTTAGGTGCTAAGATACTGTATGATGAAATAGATCCTAACTGTGATCCTTTATCAGAAAATATTTTAGTCTTTGCAGCAGGACCGTTAACCGGAACTATGGTTCCTACATCTGGAAGGTTTTCTGTAACCTCTAAATCACCTTTGACAGGTACTATAGCTGATTCAAACGTAGGAGGATTTTTTGGTAGAGAATTCAAGAGATGTGGGATAGATGCTTTGATAATTGAAGGTAAAGCCGATAAACCATCTATGATAAAAATAAAAAAGGGTGAAATCAGAATAGAAAAAACTAAACTCTGGGGTAAAAATGTAAACCCAATTTTAAATGAATTTGATGAAGAAGCAGCAGTCATTGGTCCAGCGGGAGAAAATCAGGTCAAGTATGCATGCATTGCTGCTAAAGGAAACAGAGTGTTCGGTAGAAATGGGATGGGTGCAGTGATGGGGAGTAAAAATCTTAAAGCTATCACAGCAGATGGAAATAAAAAAGTTCCACTCTATGATAAGGATTCTTTAAAAACCTATGTAAAACAGGCTAGGTCAAAGATAAATTCATCACCAGTTACCTCAAGAGGATTGAAACAGTTCGGTACTCCTATCTTGGTAAACCTGCTGAATTGGCTTGGTATGTTCTCTAAAAATAATTACCAGCAAGCAGCTGGTGAAGAAGCTGATAAATTATCCGGAGAGACTATGAAAAATGAGATTGTTAAAGAACACACAGGTTGTTTTGCATGTCCAATAAGGTGTGGTCTGAAAACTAAAACCAAAGATATGGAAGGAAAAGGTCCAGAGTATGAAAGCGTATGGGCATTAGGAGCAAACATAGGTATCTTTGATCTGGAAATCGTCACAGAGGCTAATTATCTATGTAATAATTTAGGAATAGATACAATATCTATGGGTGGTACGATTTCATGTGCCATGGAGATGAGTGAAAAAGGCGTATGGGATAAGACACCTGGGTTCGGTGAAGATCCAAAAGAGCTTATCAAGAAAACAGCACTGAGAGAAGGGATAGGAGATGAACTAGCAGAGGGTTCTGCAGACATCTGTAACAGATACAACTGTGATTTTTCAATGAGCGTCAAAGGTATGGAATTACCAGCTTACGATCCACGTGGAGCTTCTGGTCAGGCCTTATCTTTTGCTACTTCGAATAGAGGTGGATGCCACTTGAGAGGTTACTTGATTGGGGAAGAGATATTTGGAGTACCAAAACTCTTCGATAGATTCAAGACGAGGGGCAAACCAGAAGTTGTAAAAAGATCGCAGGAAAGGAATGCCTACCTCGATTCACTTATATTGTGTAAATTCAGTTCTTTCGCATTGGACGAAAAATTTTACTCCAGATTCATGAGGGCTGTTACTGGAGAAGAATTCAAGATAACTGACTTACATAGAGTTGGAGAAAGAATCTATAACCTAGAAAGGCAGTTCAACACAGAAGCGGGATTCGATAGAAAAAACGACACCCTCCCGAAAAGATTTTCAGAGCCTCTTGAAGAAGGAGCATCCTCAGATAATACCTTTAATTTAGAGAAGATGCTCGATGAATATTACAGTATAATGGGGTGGGACCAAGATGGAAAACCAAAAAAAGAAACTTTAGAAAGATTGGAAATATAAATGGTGGTAAAATGGTGGATTATGAAAAATTAGAAGGAAAAGTAGCGATTATAACTGGGGCGAGTGCAGGTATAGGTTTTGCTACAGCTGAAAAATTAGCTGAAAAAGGCGTAAAATTATCTTTAGCATCAAGGACAGAATCTAAATTAAAGAATGCAAAAGATAAGATCTTGGATAAATATGATACAGAGATCCTAACGATACCTACCAATGTGAGGAAAGAAGATCAAATAAAAAATTTGATCGAAGAAACTAAAAAACATTTTGAAAGGATAGACATCGTTGTAAATAACGCTGGAATCATTAGATATGGGGATATCGAGTCACTCTCTACAGAAGATTACAGAGCGATGATGGAGACCAACGTGGATGGTATGTTTTTCACGACTAGAGAAGTACTACCTCATCTCCGAGAAACTAAAGGTAACCTGATATTCGTAGGTAGTTTTGATTCCAGTCATCCTAGATCATTTAATCCAATATATGCATCTAGTAAATGGTGGACCAAAGGCTTCGCTCACAGTATAGAAGCGGTAGTAGGGAAAGATGGTATCGCTGTGACTCTCATAAATCCTTCAGAGGTAAGAACAGAGATACATTCTGAAGACGGAGAGGAGTATAAAAATAAATTCGATCAAGGAGAAGTAACGGATCCTGAAGAAGTTGCTGAAGCTATAGTTTTTGCAGCAGTACAAACAAAAACTACAACACTGAGTGAGATCAATATTTACCGAAGAAACAAGATAAGTGATTTCTTTTGATTTTTAGTTTTCATTCGAAAAACATAATAGGGAAAAGTTTATCGGTCGTTCTAGAGGTAGTAATGTATGGTCACTTTTGAAGGTATAATCCCGCCGATGTTAACACCATTCAAAAAAAATAGTGCAATTGATTTACAACGTTTAAGGGAGTTTGTAGATTATTTAATAGAAGGGGGTGTTCATGGTTTATTTCCATCAGCCTCATCCGGCGAATTTTCCACAATGACTATTGAGGAAAGAAAAAAGGTCATTGAAACAGTCATAGATCAAAATGAAGGTAGGCTGAAAGTGGTTCCAGGCACAGGTTCAAGTTCAATTAAAGAAGCCATAGAGTTGAGTGGATTTGTAAAAGATGAAGGTGGAGATGGTGTTATAATAGTGACTCCATATTATCTAAAACCTGATCAAAAGGGATTAATAGATTTTTATGGAGAAATTGCTGGATCTATAGATTTACCTATAATCTTATACGAACTTCCCAGCGCTACTGGTGTGAAATTTGAAGCTGAAACGGTATCTGAACTTGCGGATGAACATGATAACATAGTAGGGTTGAAAGACAGCAGTGGAGATTTCGAATTGGTTATGTCAATACTTGATAAAACGGATGAAAGCTTTAATCTATTACAAGGCATAGATTCATTATTACTTCCAAGCCTGATGATGGGTTGTACAGGTGGTGTTCCAGGTAGTTCTAATATAAGACCAGAATTTGCTGTAAAAGTGTACGAATTATACAATGAAAATAAGTTGAAGGAAGCTAGACAGGTACAGAAAGAATTATTGTCTCCTCTTTCAAGATTCAGTAAATCTGCAGGTGTTTTTCCAGCAGGATATAAAGCTAGCTCTAAAGAAATCGGCATGAATCTAGGAAAACCTAGGAAACCTATTAGAGATCTGACCATACCTGAATACGACGAATTATCTGATAAATTACGTAAATTGATGAAAAAGAAATTGGAGATGTATTTTGAAAATCTATAGTTATTAATCGAGTTGTCTTAAACGATGAGATGGTCATATAGAAAATTAAAAAAACTATTTCAAAAGAATGTGGATGAAAGACGGGATCAGATATTAAATGGTCCGATAGTAAAGACCATCTTAGTTTTAGCTATACCCGTGATGATTTCAAGCGCTCTCCATACCGCTTTTAATATTGTTGATACATTCTGGTTGGGAAAACTAGGTAGTGCTGAAGTAGGTGCACCCACTGCTGCGTGGCCTATCATATTTTCTTTCCTAGCTATAGGTATGGGGCTTTCAACTGCAGGGGTATCTTTAGTATCACAGCATACAGGTGCTGGTGGAAAAAAAGAAGCTAATGAAGCTGCGGGACAGGTTTTTGGATTCATAATGATAATAGGGATCGCATCTGCTGTCATAGGTTTCATCATCGCTCCTTACGTTTTATCATTAGTTGGTACACCCCCAAATGTCTTTCCATTAGCCACTTCTTATCTAAGAATAGTACTTTTAAGCATGCCATTTATCTATGCATATATTTCATTTAGATTTTTATTGAGAGGTATCGGTGATATGATCACACCTATGCTTATCAGAGCTGTATTAGTTATCTTTAATCTTATTTTAGACCCTATCCTGATTTTCGGAGTTGAGTCATTAGGAATACCCGCTTTAGGGGTCACTGGTGCTGCTATAGCTACTGCATCAGCTAGAACAATAGCAGCTTTAGTGGGAATTTACTTGCTATTCAATGATAAGGTGAATATCAATCTATCACTCAAAGATTTGAAACTAAAGTTCTCATGGATAAAAAAGATTGTCCGTATAGGTCTACCAGCAACATTTGCTAGAGCAGGAAGTGCTTTTGGATTCGTGGTCCTGTTCGCCATAGTCGCAGTTTTTGGTGAAAAACCTGTGGCTGCTTATGGAATAGGTAGAAGAGTAGTTCATATCATAACAATAGCAATTTGGGGTTTTGCTGGTGCATCTATGACCATGGTCGGACAGAATGTGGGAGCAGAGCAGAAAGAAAGAGCGGAAACAATAGTCAAAAAATCGATAATGGTTGCACTAGTAATAATGTTCTCCATAAGTGGTTTGATGGTTATCTTTAGAGAAGGTCTCATACAGGTATTCATAAACGATTCAGAAGTGATTAGAATAGGTGCTAAATACCTGCTTATATTCTCTATATCTATACCTTTCTTCGGTGTCTATAGGATATTTGATTCAACATTTAGAGGTACTGGTCATACTTTACCGGCTATGATCCTTTCTTTATTCAGAATTTGGTTCCTCAGAATACTGCTTTCAGCTCTGTTAGCTTTGCCTTTCATAAACTTGTGGCTATTTAAGATTAATTTCGGCTTTGACCTAGGTATAACAGGTGTATGGATAGGGATGGCACTGAGCAACTTTATCATAGCCTTCCTTTCATTTGGCTATTTCTTAACAGGTCATTGGAAAAAGAAAACTATAGAAGAGCGAGAAAGTGAAGACTAAAAAATTTACAATATGTTTATATATCAATTGAACCAAAAACTTGTAGTAAAGAAAGGGTAATTACGAATTATTCAGAATAACGGAAAAGGTTTTAATCTAGGATATCCTGACCAATTCCTAAATATATACCGAGGCCTATTTGATTTATAGGAAAAAGGAATATGTAAAAATGTCAAAAGGAACGATTATCTCCATAGGTGGGAACGTTAAGCTGTCTCCAGATGATTCACTTTTTAAAAAATTCATAGATATTGCCAGCCATGGAAATGACTATGAACCCAGATTAGGAATCGTTCCAACTGCAAGTGGAAATCCTATCCGATCTGGGAAAAAATATTCCGAATTATTCGAAAAGATGGGGGCGAAGGTTTATACAATACATCCAGTAGAAAGAGGATCAGCCAATAGCAAATCATTAATTTCAAAAGCAGAAGAGGCAGACGCATTCTTTTTTACAGGAGGAAATCAGTTAAGATTAACTACCGTATTAGGTGGGACTAACTTGTTAGACACAATAAAAAATAAATTTGAGGAAGGTAGCACCTTAGCTGGAACCAGTGCCGGAGCTGTTTGTATGACAAGTACGATGATCGCACATGGCCTCGCTGAAGATGCTCTAATGATAGGAGAAGTTGAATTGACTCGTGGTCTTGCTTTTATCGAGAATGCAGTTATCGACACACATTTTACAGCTAGGGGAAGATTTCCAAGATTATTCCACGTCGTTACCGAGAACCCAGGTGTTCTAGGGATAGGACTTGGAGAAGAAACTGGCATAGTTTGGGATTTTGAAAATACAAGTTTTACGGTCCTAGGAAATCGAAATATAGTGATTGTAGATGGAAAAACGATCTGCTTTTCAAACACTGCAGATACAGAACCAGGAAAACCATTTACTACAGAAGGGATAACTGTCCACATCTTATCTGATGGTTTTCAATTCGATTTTGATGAAAGGATAGTCGTTCCTCCCAATAAAGGAAAATATAAAATAGCTCAGGGAAAACAGACAGCAAAAATAGAGCAAGACGAGTAAAAGCCTTTGTACAAAGATTTTAAATATTTATAAGATAATTATTTTATTGATATATTATGAGAAGAGGAAAAATCTTGACTATGGGGGGAAATATAGATCTATCTCCCGATCATCCTTTAAATAAAAAATTCTTTAATATTTCTCAGACCATGACGAAAGGTACACCAAATATAGGTATCATTCCTTCCGCAAGTGCAAATCCCGATAAGACCGGAGAAGATTACTCCAAACTGTTTGAAAGTATGGGTGCAAATACAGATATCATAAATCCTGAGAGTAGAGGTACAGCTAATGATGAAAAAATACTAAATATTGTTAACAAACAAGATGCTTTTTTCTTTACTGGAGGACATCAACTAAGAATTACTGCTTTGCTGGGAGGAACAAAATTACTTGATCTGATCGAAGAAAAATTTGAAAATGGAACTTTATTAGCAGGAACTAGTGCTGGATCGGT
>JBKHIX010000016.1:0-28306 GCA_046538435.1 Thermoplasmata archaeon
GCTCCATTTCTCAGTACCATTTGAGTTAATAGCATAAAGATTGTTATCTACAGAGCCGAAGTAGATGGTTCCATTGTTACCTATTGAGGGAGAAGCCCGGATTGAATCATTCGTTTTAAATCTCCATTTTTCAGTCCCATCATTACCACTTGTATCGTATGGACTCAACCCTGTATTTTTACTATCTCTACTAAAGCTTGGCCATGCTGAATCCTTCAATCCCGTAAATTCCGTTTTTACCTCGCTCTCTTCTGTATTTTCAGAATCCGTAAAATCAGCAATGGAAATTCCTAACGCACTTATCACAAAGATAATCACTATACACAGAGTCACGTACTTTTTATAGATCATACAGCACCCTCTGATATTCCAAATAAAATTAGTGTATTTTATCTTATAAATTTTTTTCGCAAATACGATTAAAATTGAAAAAGTCTTATGAAATACTAAAAATCAACCATAAATTCTTATTAAGAAGGCTTGTTTAGGATAACTGACACGAATGAATTGGAGGAATATTAATGCCTGACGCTTCTAAATATAATGAACTAGATGCCTCAATAATAAATAAGTTAAAGAAAATTTGCGGATCAGATTTTGTGATTACTGATAAAGATTTGATGGAAAGTTACACTCATGATGAACTGTCACCTGCAGAGGTAGAAGGTGAATATCCAGATGTTCTCGTAAAGCCTGATTCATCTGAGAAGATATCTGAGATAATGAAGTTAGCCAATGAGAATCTCATCCCTGTGACTCCTATAGGTGGTAGAACAGGTCTGACGGGTGGGATGGTACCTGTCTATGGTGGTATCGGGCTTTCTTTAGAGAGGTTGAACAAAACCATAGAGGTGGATGAAGATAACCTGATGGTCAAAGTTGATGCTGGAGTTTCGATGGAAAAGCTCTATGATGCAGTGGAAGAGAAAGGTCTAACGCTTCCGATACACCCGACCACTGAAGATTCTCAAGTCGGTGGAACTATAGCTGCCAATGCAGGTGGTGAGGCTACTCTAAAACATGGTGTTATGAGAGATTATGTAAAGGGTTTAGAAGTAGTACTACCTGATGGGGAGATAATGAATATAGGTGGAAAACTATTGAAAGATAATACAGGGTATTCCTTACTCCATCTGGTGATAGGATGTGAGGGAACTTTGGGTATAATCACCAAAGCGATTCTAAGATTATATCCATCTTCTGAGCAGTCTAGGTTCATAATAGTTCCTTTTGAAGCAGGAGAAAATGCAATAAGTACAGTTCCAGAGATAATAAAAAGTGGTATCACTCCTGCAGGGATCGAATACCTGGAAGGTGATACTATACTGAGTGGAGAAGAGAAAGTAAATGAAAGGTGGCCCACTGAGAAAGGAGAAGCAACTTTGATGATCATCGTAACTGGTGAGGAGGAAGATGAAATATTAAACAAAGCACAGAAAATAATGGAGATCTGTGAAAAGAAAGGTGCAGTTGACGCATTCCTGGCAACTAAACGTAAAGAGATGGAAAAGATAATGAAGATCAGAGAAGGTATAGCTGAGGTCATACAGGAAGGTAACGTTACTGGACACAGATCAGGTGATCTTGTAGTTACTCCATCTAAGATTCCTGAGTTCATAAAGAAAGCAAGGGAGATATTCAAAGAATCTGGTGTTGAAGGAACATTCTACGCATTTGGCCATGCAGGAGATGGAAATGTACATCTAGAAGGAAAATTACCTGATGAAAATGTAGATTGGGATAAGGTGAAGGAACTAAGAGATCAATGGTTGCAAACCGCTATCGACATGGGTGGAGATATCACTGGTGAACACGGTATAGGGCTTATAAAGAAACCTGAATTGAGAAAGTTCAAGAGCCCTAAAATGATCCAACTGATGGAAAGTATAAAGAAGTCCTTTGACCCTAATAATATATTGAATCCTGGAAAGATAGTGGGTGAAGATGAAGAGATGGAAAATAAGTATATCAAAATTTGAGATAGGGTGTGATAATCGATGTCAGATATAGAGAAGGTAGGTCCCAATATAAGTAGAGAATCCTTAGATAAAGAAGAGATCAAAGCTAATTATGATGATCTATTGAATTCAAATTATGGTTCTCTAGCAGAATTTATAGGAGAAAATAGTCTACTCATAATCGTAAATGATTTCAAACGTGCTACATCAACAGCTCTGTTTTTAGAGACTTTGGACGAATATCTAGAAGAGAATGATATCGATCTATTCGAGAGAGATCTAAACATAATTGTGGCTACCGGTACTCATGATCCACCTTCGGAAGAGGGCTTAAAGCATATTTTGGGTAAATATTACAATAGATTGAAATCTAAAACGATCATCCATAGATGTAAAGAAAACGAACATATCAAGATCGGAAAAACCAGCAGAGAAACACCTGTTAAAATCGATAAGAATATTTTAGGATATGATAGGATCATCAATATCAATTCAGTAGAACCGCATTACTTCGCTGGATTCACAGGTGGCAGAAAATCCTTACTTCCAGGAATATGTCACTGGGACACTATCGTATCCAATCATGAATATTCTTTAGATGATGAAGCTAGACCACTTTCTTTGAAGAAGAATCCTATGAATCGGGATGCTATAGAGGCTGCAGAGATGATAATAGATTATCTAGACAGTGAAATATTAAGTATCAACAGCGTTTCGACATCTGAAGAAGTGTACAACGTAGCAGTTGGAGATTTCTTCGATACGTTCGAATCTTTAATAGATAAGTCAAAGGGCATATTCACTACTGAAGTCAGTGAAAAAGCAGATATTGTGATAGCTAGGACAGCTGCACCTGGTACTAAGAACCTATACCAATCTTTCAAGAGCTTCGAGAACTGCAAGCATATCTGTAAAGATGGTGGAGTTCTGATAATGGTCAGCGAATGTTATGAGGGGATCGGTCCAAGGACTTTTTATGACCTATTATCTTCATCTGATAATCCAGATGAAATTATTAAGGAAGTCTACGATGACTATCCTTTCGGTGGGCATAAGGCAACGAACATTTTAGAATTTTTAGAAGATCACTCTCTGACAATTGTAAGCGGACTTGACAACGAGATAATAGAGAACTGCTTCTGTGAACCATTTAAAAGTGTTGAAGAAGCTTTAAAAATAGCTGTTGAAAAACTTGACATCGATAATCCACATATCGTTGAAGTTGAGGAAGCCAACAATGTTGTACCGAACCGATCGTAAAATAATCACTTTTCTTTTATCTGTTTAATCAATTCTGGTATAACTTCGTAAAGATCTCCCACTATCCCATAATCTGCATGGTCAAATATCGGTGCTGAAGGATCTTTATTGATAGCTATTATGATATCAGATTCTTTCATACCTGCAAGGTGCTGTGGTGCTCCAGATATCCCACAGGCTATGTATATCCTTGGTTTGACTCTATTTCCACTATAACCAACCTGATGATCCCTGCTTATCCAACCTTCATCGACGAGAGGTCTACTCGAACCTACTTTTCCACCCAATGTATCTGCTAACTCTTCGATAAGTTCGAAGTCAGAAGAGTCTTTCAATCCCCTTCCACCAGAACAAACGATTTCTCCATCCTGGATATTCGCTTTCTCTTCAACGATCTCTTCCAAGATTTCAATCCCTTCATCATTATCAGATTTGATAGGTTCTTTTTCAACTATCTCTCCATCTCTATTTTCGTTTCTTTCACTTTCATCGAATTCCTTGTACCTTACAGTGGACATCTTCGGACAACGATCCGTTGAGATATGTGCTAGTATGTTACCAGTAAAAGCAGGTCTTATCTGAACGAAATCACCATCATCTATCTTTAGACTAGTACAGTCGGCAGTCAATCCAGTCCCCAAGGCTGCAGCTATCCTGGGTGCTAGTGATCTACCAAAGTTTGTCGCTCCTACCAGGAGTATATGTGGTTTTTCTTCTTCCACAAGTTTCACTATATTATCTTTGAAAAATGATTCATAAGGTTCATCAAAACGATCATCCTCCACCACTATAACTCTATCTCCCCCCCTATAGATCAGTTCTTGAGAGTTATCTTTATCGGGAGTACATAGTACAGCTGTGAGATCTGCATCCATATCATCAGACAATTCTCTTGCCTTTCTCAACAGTTCATAAGTAACAGGATGGATCTCACCTTTTTCTTGTTCTGCAAGTATCCATACACCTGAAGAATCGCTAGGATCATAAGCCATCTTACATTCCTCCTACATCTTTTTCTAAACTGCTCAACAGTTTTTCTACAGCTTCTTTAGGTTCACCTTTAAACATCTGACCTTTCCTTCCTTTTTCTTCAGGAACTTCTATGTTCACCACGGCAGTAGGAGAACCGGTACCACCGTAATTTCCTTCTTTTGCAAAATCCTCTAAATCTGAGATTCCCCATTTTTCTATCTCTGCTTTTTTGGCACTGAGTTTATCACTCAAAGATGGTAATCTAGGCTCGTTCACATCTTTAGTTACAGTGATCAAACCAGGAAACTCAACTTTTCTAATATAACTCCTGTTCCATGTTTCAGATCGTACAGATATACTGTTTTCACCCCAATCTTTGACTTCATTAACAAAAGCTACATGAGGTATATCTAGGATCTCAGCTATCTCTGGACCGACCTGACCCGTATCTCCATCTACGCTCTTTTCACCACATAATATAAGATCGTAGTCACCAATCTTTCTAATCGCCATAGCCAAGGTATAGGAAGTAGCCCAGGTATCAGACCCGGCAAAATTTTTATCTGTAAGTAATATCGCTTCATCTGCTCCTCTGGATAATGCTTCCCTCAAGGTCTCTTCAGATTGAGGTGGACCCATACTAAGAACAGTAATTGTTCCACCAATCTCTTCCTTTATTCTAACCGCTTCTTCAAGAGCGTTCAAGTCAAAAGGATTAGGCTCAGCTTCTGCAGAACTCCTATCGATCCTGCCCCTTTCTTTATCAAATTCAACGTTTTCAATATCGGGAACTTCTTTCATGGGAACTATCAGGTTCAAGTCAGACATAACGGGATGTGATGGAAAGCTGAGATATAAAAAATTACTGCCCTTTCATCTTCAGGCATGAATCCCGCAAAGTATTTTAACAATTGTTCAGTTTTATTTTAAACTTGAGGTATGTTGATGAAGATAAACAAGATAGCTACTTTACTTTTAGTCATCATTTTTTTAGTGAGCGGGATAGCTGTAGTTGTAAATTCTGAAAGATCGAACTCTGATTTACAGGGCTATCAAATTAATTCAAATAAAGGATCAAAATTGTACGTACTGGTTAATTCTTCAGTATATTCTTCATTAGAAGATGAATTAACTACCTATAAGAGTGATATAGAAAGATTGAAAATGTTGGACGTAGAGATATACGAAAACACATACACAAAATCTAGGGAAATAAGGACTTTTTTAAGAGATGGTTACCTGAATAAAACTCTTGTAGGGACCTTTTTCGTGGGCAATCTTCCTTATGAGGAATTCGAGATATCAAATCCTGTCGATGGTTATTCAAGGTTTCCAATAGACCATTATTATACTGATCTAGATGGAACTTGGAGTGATACTGATAACAATGGAACGTTTGATGAACATACTGCAGGTGATGGGGATCTTGCACCAGAGATATGGTTTGGTAGAATAAGTATGAAAACGGATTGGGCAGAAGAGATACAACTCTACAAGAATTATTTTAATAAATTACACAAATACCGAACAGGAGAATTGAGTCTCCCTCATAAAGCATTACATTATGTGGATGATGATTGGGTGGATTGGACCGAAGAGTATAACGAAGGATTAGATGACCTTTATCCAGATCTTACTGTGATAAATGATAAAGAAACTACTAATGCAAGCGATTACAGACAAAGAATACAGGAAGGGTATGAGTGGATACAGATACACTGTCATGCCAACCATTCAGCTAAAAGACATGCTTTCAAACTGAATGATGGTCCCAAAGGGAGTGGTGGTAATTTCAATTCTAGAGATCTGTACGAAGATGGACAGAAATCTCTGTTTGGAAATATATTTACCTGCGGTTCAGCCAACTACACAGTTTCAAATTATCTATGTGGATGGTATGCATTGACAGATAATTACGGCTTAGCTACTGCAGGAACTACGAAGCCAGGTGGTATGTTGGGCTATAAAGATTACTACACACCTCTTTCACAGGGTAAGAATTTAGGGGAAGCTATGAAAGAATGGTGGATTAAAAACGCTGAAGGTTCAAGACCATGGTTTTATGGTATGACGACTATCGGTGATCCTACTTTATCCCCAACCTATGATTATGATAATTCGGATTATACAATCCATGAACCTATCCGAATCGATGGGGATGAAGATCTTGAAAATCAGGCTCAACAGGAAGGTTGGCCCGGTAATGGTAGTGAGGAAAATCCATTTGTTATAGAAGGATACAAGATAAACAAAGTTGATGGAGATCATGGGATTTATGTTGGTAATACTACTCACAATCTAGAAATTAAAAACAATTATTTAGAATACAAATCCCACCATGGGATATATCTCAAAAACGTAACTAATTGTATTATAAATAATAATACTATTTTTAAAAGTAATATTGGTATTTACTCTTACACTTCGAAATCTAATATTATATCAAAAAATGATGTAGAATCAGATTCAGTTGATATCTATTTAAGAGAATCAACCGATACAGAACTCACTGGAAACAACATGAAAGGAAATGGATTGGAGATTTGGGGTAAAAAATTGGAATACTGGAATACACATTCTATAGATACGTCTAATACAATTAATGAAAAAACGGTTCATTACTGGAAAAATAAAGATCAAGGAAAGATACCTTCAAACAGTGGACAGGTCATCCTCGCTAATTGCACAAACATAAATGTTGAAAACCAATTGTTAGATAGTTTTACTGGCATTAATGTTGCTTATTCAGATAATATAAATATAAAAGGTAATGAGATGTTCAATAATTCAAACAGAGGTATTTCATTATATCACTCAGATAATTGTATGATAGAGAATAACATAATAGTATCTACAAGTGTATCTGGAATATCTTTAACTAAAAGTAATAGAACCAGAGTCGTTGATAATAAAATTATAAAGAACAACAATTTTGGAATACGTTTACAATATTCAGGCGAAAACGAGATAGTCGAGAATAACGTGTCTGCAAATAAGGGTTCAGCTATCATATTAAGAGGAGAAAGTGATAGAAATAATGTAAATCGGAATATTATCTCTAAAAATGCAGAAGGGGTGAGAGCTTTGGGAGAATTCAACAGTATTGTAGACAACGTTATTTCCTCAAATGACTACTATGGTGTTTACCTCTCAAAATCTGAAAATATTTCTGTTTATCATAACGATTTTGTAGATAATAAAGAACAAGGAGTAGATTATGGTTCCAATAATCAATGGTATAATGAGTCATTGAGTGAGGGAAACTACTGGAATGATTATACAGGAAAGGATTCTAATGATGATGGAATAGGCGATGAACCTTACGCAAATATTGGTGGAAGAGCTGGAAGCCAGGATGAATATCCACTGATGGAACCATATCAAGAGGGAAAAAATGATCCACCAGATAAACCTTCAGATCCACATCCAAAAGATGGAACAGTAGATGTCGACTTGTACCCTGTTTTATCAGTCAATATATCTGATCCAGACAGTGACAAATTGAATGTTACTTTCTATGATGCAACCGATGAAACTGTATGGTTTGAAGCAACTGGTGTAGAGATAGAGAAACTTCACGGTAGGATAGAGACCATGCCTTTAGAATCGCTTAAAGAGGAAACAACTTACAGATGGTATGTTGAAGTGAGTGATGGAACGACTACTGTTAAATCCAATGAATGGTCATTTACAACTAAGAAGAAAGATGATACAGAATCTCCAACTGCTGACGCTAGATCGGATAAAACAGTTAAGGTTGGAGAAGAATTTACACTAGATGGTTCTGGTTCATCCGATAATGAAAAGATAGTCAGTTATGAATGGGATCTTGGTGATGGTACAACAGGAACAGGAGAGAGTGTAACTCATACCTTTGAAGAGACTGGTAATTATACTATCACCTTGACAGTAACCGATGAAGCAGGGAATACTGATACGTATGAAAAATCTATCAGGGTAGAGAAGGAAGAGGACAATACACCTGGATTTACGTTGATGATATTGTTATTCAGCATATCTTTGATATTATTACATAGTTACAGAAAGAACAAACGTTAATTTAAAGATCATATCCCTTTTTTTTACAACATAGCTTCAAAAAAGAATAAATAGATTTTATCAATTGTAGGATGAAGAGTTAAGGCAAAGAATAAAATTAGAAAGAAAATTTTATAAAAAATATAAATTTTAAGAGGGATCAAAATGAAAGGATATTGGCAAAAAGTTCTTGAAGTTGATTTGACTGCAGATGAAACAAATGTGAGAGAGATATCTGAAGATTTTATCAGAAAATACATCGGTGGTGCGGGTTTTACTACTAAAATAATTTATGATGAAATAGAACCTGATACTGACCCTTTGGGACCAGATAACATTCTAGCTGTCGCTCCAGGTAATCTGCTAGGATTGGTGATACCAACTGGTTCAAAGACCACTTTTGGATTCAAAGCTCCCGAAACAGGCGGCTATGGAAAATCAGTAGTGGGAGCGAAGATGGGAAAAGAATTGAGAAAAACCGGATATGATGCTCTTATAGTGAAGGGAAAGGCAGAGAAACCTAAATTACTGGTTATAGAGGATGAAGAGGTTAGAATAGAAGATGCTGAAGATCTTTGGGGCTTAGATACAAGAGAGACAGATGAAAAGATAAAAGAAAAATACGGTAAATTTTCGACTGCCGTGATAGGACCATCTGGAGAGAAGCTCTCTAAAATTGCTATGGTAGAATGTGAAGACAGGCAAGCTGGTAGAGGTGGTGGTGGAGCCGTTATGGGTTCCAAAAACCTCAAAGGGATAGCGGTGAAAGGTACGAAGGAAGTACCAGTACATGATAAGGATAAACTTGATGAACTGATCAAAAAATGGCGCAGCATAACAACAGGTGAGGGAGAATCTGGTGATGAAAGTTTTGATCCGAAAGATGCGATGGAATACGGAACGGGAGAAGCCGTGAACGCTAAAAACGAGGTGTTCGGATGTTTCCCTACAAGAAATTGGCAGGCAGGTTATTTCAAGAGAGCCTTCGATAATTTAGAGTATACTGATAGGGACCGATTGTCTATAGATCCAAGGTATTGGACAGCGGTTTACAGAGATGGAAGAAGACCATGTCCTTACTGTACAAAACCATGCAGTCAGTACTTCGTTGCTGAAGATACACCTTATGGAGATATAGATGTAGATGGACCGGAGTATGAAACACAGCATTCTCTTGGAGGAGCTTGTGAGATAGATGATATCGAAGCTGTAGCAAAAGCCAATGAGATCTGTGACAAAGTTGGATTAGATACGATTTCAGCTGGTCTTGCTATATCATGGGCGATGGAAGCCAATGAAAAAGGGTTGATAGATACGGACATAGATCTAGAATTTGGAAATGCTGATGCAATGCTGGAAGCTCTTAAAAGGATAGCCTATAAGGAAGGTGAACTTGGAGAATTATTAGGAGATGGTGTTGCTGAAGCAGCTAGAAAGGTCGGTCATCAATCTGAGAAGTTCGCTATCCATGTGAAAGGAATGCCTCCCGCTGGATTTGAAGTCAGAGGCCTGAAAGGTATGGCTCTTGCTTTCGCTGTATCTCCTAAAGGAGCTGATCATCTAACTTCTTGTCTTTACGCCTTAGAGATGGCTGGTAGCTTCTGGGATTTCGAAGATTATGATAGAACCAAATTGGAAGGTAAATCGATAGCTTTGAAGGCTATGGAAGATTTGATGATGTTGTACGATATCACTGGTGTATGTAAATTCTCTAGAGGATTGATGTTCGATGAGGGTCTTCTTGAACTGCACAACGCAGTAACAGGAATGGACATGGATATATCTGAGTTCCTGACCGTCGGTGAAAGAGTGTACAACCTTTCCAAAGCATTCAATATCAGAGAAGGATTCGACAGGAAGGACGACACATTACCTGACCGAATGTTCGAAGAACCGGTGATTTACGGACCTACGGAAGGAGAGAAAATCTCAAGAAGAAGATTTGAAGAAGAACTGGATAATTACTACAAAGTGAGAGGCTGGGATGAAGATGGTATACCTATGAAAAGGACCCTGCATGAACTGATGTTACCAGAGGTTGCTGAAGAGGTTGGATCCAAAAAAGAGAGTTACTGACTCTTTTAATCTTTTATTCTTTTTTTAAACTTGGATCAATGGATGGTTAAACCGCCGTTCACTCCTATGACTTCCCCATTTATGTAGCTTCCCTTTTCAGAGGCTAGGAATAAAGCCGTATTTGCGATATCATCTGGTTTTCCTAACCTTCTAAGAGGAATTTCTTCAGACCGTTCTCTTTTTTCTTCTTCAGAATATCGGTCCGCGATCATATCAGTTTCTATCGTTCCGGGGGCTATCGCATTAACAGTTATACCTTCTAGACCCAATTCAAGTGCTAGCGCTCTGGTCAGTCCGATGAGAGCAGTTTTGCTTATGACATAAGATGTTGCTTGATCAGAAGCTCTGAATGCCCAGTGGGATGACATGTTTATTATCCTACCCTGATCGGAATTTTTGAGATGGGGTAATGCAAATTTAGAAAGCAAGAAAGGACCTCTTACATTGACCCCCATGGTCTGATCGAAGGTATCAACTGTTGCTTCTTCTAAATTTTTCTTCTTTAAAATTCCAGCATTGTTTACCAATATATCTAACCCATCAAATTCATCTACAAAATCTGAGACAATACGTTTACAATCGTTTTTATCACTGACATCTCCTTTTAACAGGACTCCTTCTGAATACTTATTTACCGAATCTAAAACACCTCTCGCTTTTTCACCGCTAGAATGATAATTTATTCCTACTTTTGCGCCCTCTTTTGCAAATTTTTTTGCTATAGCACGACCTATACCTCTAGAAGAACCGGTTATAAGAGCGCACTTTCCTTTTAATCTCTTTGTCATGTATTTAGATAATTTGTCTATTCTACAAGTTATTTTTGGGAATTTATACACTTTTTTAGTGCATTTTTTTATCAAAAAAACATTCCATCTTTCACTCGGGCCAAGCCCTCGTGATTTTCAGGAACACGGTGTGTTTCTTCGATTTCTTCCTCTCTTCGCTCCGCTCAGTGAGTAAGAAATGCGAGGGAATCGAAGATTTATTCTTTCAATTTTTTCTTCACAAAGATCAGAAAAAATAGATGTGAGGGAAGGAAAATTCACACATATTTGTATACAATTTTCAAATTATCGGTGAGTTTGATGGTTTTTTAAGTGGTTTGAAGTCCTCCATTTTATCCTATGGATATGGTAATTATAGGGATAACTCGTATCCGTAATTTCAATAGTTATTGAAGATTTTTCTTCTTCCGTTTTTACTTTTTGTATTCTTTACTGTCATCCTCCTTAAATATATCCTCTCTTGAAACGCTTGAAGAACTATTTCTTGATTTAATAATCTTATAAATTACAGGTATCGCAAAGATGGAGAACATTAAGATAAAACACCAATTGTCAGCTAGAAATGCAGTTAGAACCTCATTGAGTTCTGGTTGTTCCTTTTCACCGAGTGCATGAAGACCATAACCAGCTATGTAAAGTGTTCCATTATCATCAATAGCTGTAGTGAGATATCCGTCACCGTACCTGGTTGATAAATCAAGATCCCAACTCTTTTTACCTTCAGGGTCTATAGCGTAAACTGTTCTCCCAAGCGAACCAACATAAATCGTTCCATCACCCCCTACTATTGGTTGATTTCTACTAAAGGTATCATCAGAAATATTGAATATCCATTTCTCTGAGCCATCTGGATTAACAGCATAGAGATGCCCAGAGCTAAAGTGAACGGTGCCGTCTTGTCCCAAAGCTATTGAAGAAGAATAACTGGTTCCCTCTGTATAATATTTCCAACTTTCCGTTCCATCCGATTCAAGGGCATAAAGATTCCCTTGTGTTGAGGTGACATATATTTTGCCGTCGTCAGCAATAGTTGGTGAGTTTAACCCTCCGTTTTCAGTGTGATAACTCCATTCTTTTGTCCCGTCAGGATTAATAGCATACAGATAGCCTTCCCAATCATCCTCAGTATCTCTTGCTCCAACATATATAGTGCCATCTGTTCCTATCGCGGGTGAAGAATAAAGATTCTCCTTAAATGTAAGGTTCCATTTCACCGTCCCGTCTTGATCAAAAGCATATAATTTCTCCCCACTACTTATGTAAATTGTTCCATCTTCTCCTATAGAAGGTGAGTCGTAAATTGAACTATCTACGGAGTAATTCCATTTTTCTGTACCATTTGGGTTTACAGCATAAAAAGTTCCAATCGAATAATAGCTGTCGGAGCCTTCTTTTTTAGGCACCCATTCGTTTATACCTAAATAAATAGTTCCTTGATTATCAACCGCAGGTGTTGAGTGAATATAATCTCCCCTCTGAAACTTCCACATCTCTGTACCATTTGGATTTATAGCACTCAATGTTGCTGGTCTAGAACCTGTTAAGCTAGAACTGCTTATATCAACATAACCCACATAGATCGTCCCATTAGGACCTATTACTGGTTCCACTCTTGTACTTCCATACCCAGGTAAGTCCCACTCAATCCCACCATCGATATGACTCGTGTCGTACGGAGAGCGGCCAGTATTTCTATTGTTACCTCTGTATTTAGGCCAAGCAGAATCAGCAAGATTAGTGTTATTCTCATTCTCCAAATTGTCATTATCTTGAAGCTCAATTGATGAAAAAACACCTACTTCTAATGAAATACCGATTATCAGTATAATCACTATCGATGCGGATATCGTTTTCCAACCCATCTTCTATCTGCTAAACTATAATCTGAGATATAAAAATTTTGTAAAAATTAGCACATACGATATTATTATTTATATAAAAGGTGAGGGAAGGTAAACTAATCCTCATTTGTATACATACTTTCTTTTTTATTCCTTCACGGATAAAATAATGCGTAGGAACTCGCTGTTGCTCGCTCCTCCTTTATTTTATTTTCTTCCGTTCCACTCCAGAAAAATATAATATGCGATAGTAATCAAAGATTCCATCTTTTCAATCACTTCATCCGCTCTGCTCCTGAAGCAAATTGAATGCGAGGGAAGGGAAATTAACGCCGATTTGTATACAACTTTTCCTCTTTTATTAATTTTGAAATAAAATATAATAATGCGAGAGAAGGGATTTGAACCCTTGGACCCCTACAGGACAAGGCCCTGAACCTTGCGCCGTTGGCCATGCTTGGCTACCCTCGCAGAAATGAGTGTATGCGAATTTCGAGAGCGTTTTGGAGGCTTTGCTTCCGATTGCCGCTCGCTTTAGGAGCGAAAGAATTGAGCGGATAAAGGGAGAGGGAATGAGGAACATCCTGTTCCTCGGCTACCCTCGCTGTGAGAAAATGCATGGCATTTTCTTGCAGCGGAAAAGGGAACCTTGTTCCCTTGTATTGCTCTTCGAACGTACGCGAGAAATCGAGCGTGAGCAGGAATATAATTCCTATGTCATCTTCACTCACATCTTCGATACTCACACTAAACAAATGAAGAATATAAGAAAATTGTTGTTAAATGGTTTTATCCTGTTTTTTCGATGGAAACGATCTCCACATTAAATCTTAGAGTTTTGCCCATGACTTCTTCATTGAAATCGATCATGATCTTGTCTTCAACCTCAACTACAATTCCTGTCGGTTTTGGATTTTGACCTACATCATTTTTGATCTTTGAGACATTTTTAAATCTTGGAATATGTTCACCTATGTGTTCTGCATCTACTGTAATGGCAGTTTCAGCGTGATTTTTGATTTCGATTATCCCTTTTCCTTCATTTGCATTCGTATCTATTGATACAACTTCTGAAGTAAAACCAGGACCATCTTGTTTGTAAGATTGGTATTCTTTTCCAACCTCAGGTTCGTTCTTTAGAACTATCATGTCACCTTCTATAGAAATTACTTTTTTATTCCATCCCCAGAATTGGTCTTTTACCGTAATCCTTCCCGTAGGTTCATCATCATATCTGTTATTGAACTCGGTCATATTCATCGTTTCAAATACTGGAACAGTTTCAGTTTTATCTATTTCGAAAAATAGCTTGTCTGAAGCAGATCCATAGGCTTCAGAAGGTTGAACTTTAAAGGTCTTTCTCTCGCCTTCTTCCATGCCTTTGATCTCATTGTTCCATCCTTCGATCACTCCTTCGCCTAGAGTGAATGTATATGGTTGTCCTCTTTCACCTTCTCTGTACGTTAATATCTTTTCTTCAGGTACACTCTTACGGGATGTATCGAATACCCTCCACTCATTTCCATAAATTCTTTTATCCTGCAGCATACCAGTATAATGTACTGTTACTTTGTCTCCCATTTCTGCTTTTACAGTTTCTTCTCCAGAATCATCTTCAGAGAAGTATAGTTGGTTCGCTGCGATTATTCCTCCTGTGGAGGTACCGATTACGATTAGTATTACCAGGATAGTCATCCATTTTTTCATAGAGAATCAATGATGAAAAAAAAGGGATGTATAATAAATGTTGTGGAATAATCTATCGAAAATTACCGTTTTTTGAACGGTTTTTTGATTAAAATTATATACAATCAAGCCTTCAAGATTGTTGATAAAATGGGTTCTGTAACCGTAGTCGGTACACAATGGGGTGACGAAGGAAAAGGCAAAGTCACCGATTATTTTGCTGAGAAGGCAGATTATATAGTGAGATTTCAAGGTGGAAATAATGCTGGCCATACCATAGTTTTTGATGGAAAGACATTCAAATTACATCTAATCCCCTCGGGTATTTTTAGAAGTGGGAAGAAAGCAGCCATTGGGAATGGCGTCGTCGTTGATCCTAAAGTATTACTTGAAGAGATAAAAGAACTCGAAGAAAGAGATATAGATACTGATAACCTGCTTCTTTCTGATAGAGCCAACTTGATAATGCCGTATCACAGGGTGATGGATGGTGTAGAAGAGAAGATGAAGGGAAAATTGGCAGCGGGGACGACAAAGCGAGGTATAGGTCCGTGTTATTCGGATAAAATAGGTCGTTTTGGAATAAGAGTTGCTGATCTATACAATCCAGAGGCGTTGAGAAACAAATTAGAAACGGTAATCCCCATGAAAAATAAGATCTTCAAAGCCTATGGCGGGGATGAAGAATTCGATGTAGATGAGTTGTTCGATGAATATATCGAGTACGGTAAAAAATTAAAGAAATACGTGACTGATGTATCAGTTGAGCTGAATAAAGCTCTGAATGAGGGTAAAGATGTCCTTTTCGAAGGAGCTCAGGGGACACACATCGACATAGATCATGGAGTTTATCCCTATACTACTTCATCTCATACAATATCTGGTGGAGCATGTATAGGAACAGGTCTTGGACCGAAGAGGATGGATGAAATTTTTGGAGTTATAAAAGCATACACTTCTAGAGTTGGAACGGGACCTTTCCCTGCAGAATTGGAGGATGAGACTGGTGATCACATCCGGGAAAAAGGAGGAGAGTACGGTACCACTACAGGAAGACCCAGAAGATGTGGTTGGCTGGATATGGTGATGATCAAATTATCCGCAAGGGTGAACTCTTTAACTGGACTAGCTGTCACTAACCTGGACGTTTTAGAGGGATTAGACGAGATCAAAGTCTGCACACATTATGAGTGCGAAGGGAAAAAGATTGAGCATTTCCCGGCTGATATAGAAGCTCTGTATGATTATGAACCTGTTTACAGATCCTTCGATGGATGGGAAAAGCAGGATTGGTCGAAAATTGTAGAAAAGGGCTATGACGCATTACCAGAAAATATGAAGGAATATCTAAGATTCATCGAAGAAGAAACAGGAGTACCTGTTAAACTGATATCAGTAGGACCAGAAAGAGAGCTGACCATAGAAAAGTAGATCAGTAACAACCTTTGGAATTTTCAGTAACCTTTTTTCTTTCTTCCTTTCTCATCTCTTTAAAATATTTTCTTATATCTTCTCTGACCTGAGTTGGATAATCTTCGGTCAAACACCCAAGGCACAATTTGTTTCTATTCATACCTAATCCGCTTACTAAACCTTGAATCTCTAGATACGTGAGCGAATCAGCGTTTATGTCTTTTCTTATCTCTTCTATCGTATTTTTAGATGCTTTCAGTTCGCTTTTGGTAGGCATATCTATACCATAGTAACAAGGAGCAACGATGGGTGGACATCCAACTAGAAAGTGAACTTCTTCTGCCCCAGCTGATTTTACGAGATTTACTAATTTTTTAGATGTGGTCCCTCTAACTATACTATCATCAACCAGACCAACTTTTTTACCTTTAACTTCTTCAATTATCGGATTAAGTTTTGTTCTAACCGCCGTTTCCCTAGATGTTTGGTCTGGCATGATAAAGGTTCGACCCACGTATCTGTTCCTGAGTAAACCTTCTCTGTATGGAATCTCTAATTCTTCTGCAAGGGCTAGAGCGAGAGTCCTCGCAGTGTCTGGAACTGGCACCACAACATCGAGTTCAAACTCATTTTTTTTCCACTGTTTAGCCAGTTCTTTACCCAATCTAAGTCTTGCTTCATATACGTTAATTTTTTCTATGGTAGAGTCAGTCCTAGCAAAGTATACCCATTCGAACATACAGTGTTTTGGTTCAGAATTAGTAAGTTGTCTAGATTCGTATGACATGTCATCCTTTATAAGAATAGCTTCACCTGCCATTACGTCTCGAAGTACATCATAACCCAAAATGTCAAGTACTGTATTCTCAGAAGCTGCTCCTAGACTGATCCCGTCAAGATTGACTTTCTTACCTAAAACGAATGGTCTAATACCTCTTGGATCACGGAAAAGAAACATACCGAAATCAGGTATTAACGCAATAACAGAATAGCTTCCATTAAGCTGATTCATGACTCTCCTAGTGGTAGAAAAGAGAGCGTTTTCATCGATTTTATCTTCTTTCTCCAACTCTTTAGCGAAAACTTTGAGGATCAATTCAAGATCACAGGTGGATTCCATCTCGATATCGTACTTTTCCTTCATCTCATTAAGATTGACGATATTACCGTTGTGAACCATGCCTATTTCTATGGGTGATTCGACCTGGAACGGTTGAGCATCGAGCTCCGCATCTGACCCTATCGTAGGATATCTCACATGTCCAATCCCATTACTTCCTTCTAGCTTCTCTAGAGTCTTTTTATCAAAAACAGAATCAACAAGTCCTCCACCTTTAATGAGTTTTGTTTCGCCATTGTTCGATACGTACATCCCTGCTCCATCTTGGCCTCTGTGCTGTATAGCGAAGAGTCCTGTATACAGCTCAGCTGAGGCCTTATTTGCGCCCATTACTCCTACGATACCACACATAAGATTACCATCGTTTTGATTTTATTTTTTTGAAAGTGAATTTCACATATATGGTTAGGGTTTTAAATCTATCGTTTAGCAGTCCTTTATTTGGTGAATTGAATATCAGTTAACCTTCACAAACTTTAATGAAATTCTTGAAAATCTCTTCTCCATACTCAGTATGGTCTACTTCCGGATGAAATTGTAGTCCGTATATCTTCCTACTTTTATGTTTGAAAGCCTGTACAGGACAATGATCTGAATCGGCTAATAATTCAAGCTCATCACTCAATTCTTTGATCTCGTCGTTATGAGATTCCCACACCACGAATCTATCTGGTATATCTTTAAAGATATCGTTCTTCTTTTTTACTGTGATTTCACTTTTACCGTATTCAGGATTCTCTGCACTTCCGGTTTTTCCCCCATAATAACGGGCTATATATTGAGCTCCTACGCAGATACCTAAAATAGGTATGTCCAGCTTATCAAGATACTCATCAGTATTTCCAAGTTTTAAATCTTCATCTGCGATCCTAGGTGCACCACCTGAAAGAACCAGACCATTTACCTCTATGTCCTCTACAGGAGTTTCGTTCGATATAATTTTCGTTTCTATATCAAGATATTTAAGGACCCTCCATTCTCTGTGAGTCCATTGTCCACCGTTATCGACTACATCTACTCTCATAATGCTCGAATCCTCTGCTTAATTAAGGTTTTTTTCCTTCAGTATCGCTTTTACAAGCGCTAAAAACAACGGTGCGGCTTTCATAGGTCTAGATTGGAACTCAGGATGGAATTGACATCCGATGAAGAAAGGATGATCTTCCATTTCTAAAATCTCCATCCTTTTACCGTTATGAGAATACCCGCTGAATTTCATCCCGTTCTCTTCGATCTCATCTTTGTAATTTAGATTTACTTCGTACCTGTGTCTGTGCCTTTCTTGGATAACGGTGTTTTGATAGATATCATGAGCTTTTGTTTCCTCTTCAATATATATCTTCTCTGCCCCCAATCGCATGGTTCCACCCATGTTATCTATCCCTCTCTGCATGGGTAGAAGATCGATTACTGGGTGTGGAGTATCACTATCGAATTCAGAGCTATTTGCTTTATTGTATCCTAGTACATTTCTTGCAAATTCTATCACAGATACCTGGAAACCTAAACAGATAGTAAGTATAGGTAATTCATTTACTCTAGCATAGTTAACAGCGTTTATCTTTCCTTCTATCCCTCTTGTACCAAAACCTCCAGGGATCAAAATCCCGTCAACATCATCTAACAGACCATCTGGATCTTTTTCTTCAAGCTCCTCTGATTCAATGTATTTTATATTGATTTTGGTCCTTGTTTCAGACCAGCAGTGGTTCAGTGCTTCTTCATGACTCACATAAGCATCCTCAAGATCACAGTATTTACCAACAAGTCCTATGGTAATCTCGTGTTCTGGATTTTCATAATTATGTAAAAACCGCTTCCAATCATCCATCTTCATCTCAGGTTCTTTACCCTCTTTCTCCTTCAATAATTCGTGAAGCCCCATCTTGTCCATCACATAATCTGTGAGACCTTCTTCATCGAGAATCAGTGGAACTTGGTAAATGTTATCAGCGTTTGGAGAACTGATTACAGCTTCTTTTGGTACATCGCAGAATAGGGATATTTTTTGCTTTGTTGACTCTTCTAATTTATTATTAGATCTACCGACTATGATATCCGGTTCTATACCTATTTCTCGTAAGGCTTGAACCGAATGTTGTGTCGGCTTCGTCTTTTGCTCACCTACCACATCTAAAACAGGAACTAGTGTGGTATGGATAAACAGACAGTTCTTACTGTCTTCCCCAACTTCCATGTGAAGCTGTCTGCTAGCTTCTAAAAAGGGCATGCTTTCTATATCACCTACTGTTCCTCCCATCTCTACAAGAACTATATCAGCATCGGTTCTATCAGCGGAATTCCATATTCTTCTATTGATTTCGTCCGTAATGTGGGGAATTATCTGAACGGTCTTACCGAGATATTCACCTGCTCTTTCTTTCTCGATAACGCTTCTATAGACTTTACCGGTTGTGATATTGTCGTCACCACATAGATCTATGTCTAAAAATCTTTCATAATTTCCAAGATCAAGATCTACCTCGGTCCCGTCCCTGAGAACAAATACTTCTCCATGCTCGAATGGATTCATAGTTCCTGCATCACAATTTAGATATGGATCTACTTTTATCGCAGTTACTGACAAACCTTTAGACTTCAACAATTTTCCTAAAGAAGAAGTAACGACTCCTTTTCCTAAACCTGACAAAACTCCGCCCGTGACGATAATAAATTTAGTCATTATTACACGGGATAAGAGTAATATTCACAAGTTGTTTAAACTTTTGGTTTGAAAATAATCATGTCTCTTAATAGTTTTTTAAAAAAAGAAAAAAGTTTAACTTTCTACGGTGATCAACTGCTTTTTCCCAAATGTTTCCTTAGCGCCACCTTTCATTTCAGATTCAGCCATTAATACGCCGTCTTCATAAAAAATCTTGGCACTTTCAAGGTTAGATTTGTAGAGCTACACCCTTTTTCCTTCTTGAGTAAGAGGTCTTTCTTCTTTTGAAAGTAAACCTAACTCAACGAGCTTTTTGATTCTTCTATAACAGACAGCTATGGGAAAGTCATTTTTTGCAACTATTTCCTTCGCACTTTTGGGTTTGATATGAGTATGAGCAAGAATTTTGGGAATATAATCATCGCTTAATAATTCGATTGTTTCTTTTTTATCTAAGCTATCTAGCATAGGGAATCTCAAAACAATCTAGAATATTTATATTTAGCCCAATTTTTCAAAATTGATAAATTTGATCAATAACCGAGTTTGATAAAAAATGATAATGAAATTTCAGTCTCTGGGATGACATTTTAAATTCTTTAATTATACCGTTATATTGTAAAGATAGGTGTTACATTATACATAAATCTTGTTAATTTTGTGAATGAAATTTCTCGAAAATACACAAGTATGACAAATATGAATGAGGTAGTTAGTACTAGATAATATATCAAGCATCAAAATAGAAGTCCTTATCTTTCTTGATAATCGTAAGAAAAAACCCTTATTAATAACCAACATTGTTAAGTTGATGTCAAAGAAGAAAGAACTCTCCGAAAAGGTACAGTTACTAACGGACCCTTACGCAAAAAGCATACTGGTGGGATGTTTTAATAACCCGATGACAGCTCAGGAAATCAGCTGGGAGTTCAATATTCCTATTGCTGCAACCTATCGAAGACTTCGAGATCTTCAGGAAGCGGGGTTGATCGAAAATATTGAAAATAATAGAACAGGGAAGGGTAAGAAAGCATCCTTGTATGAAACATCATTAGAAAAGGCCGTTTTAGCTTTCGAGGATGGGAAGTTTAAAGTCAAACTAGATCTTGGTGAAGAAGAAATAGAATCGGAGTTATAGATTTCTGACCGATTGTATCTGTTATTATCTCTTGTGATATTTGTACTGTATGCGGCTAAGATCTTAGTGGCTACGCATAGGAAGCCAAAGAGTGCGATACAATTGAGTAAAAAGCATGGAATCCCTATCGGTATCTGCTATCGTAGAATACATAAATTGGAAGAAGCAGGATTTTTGAAGGAAGCAGATAGAGTTCTAACCCAGGATGGTAAAAGGGTCAGCGTTTATGAATCAACGTTAAAGAATGTACATATAATCTTTGAAGATGGTAATTTCAGGATTAAGATGGAAAAGAAAAGAGAATCAGCTGATAATGGAACAAAGGGCTGGAAGAACGTTGAACTGTTGGAACGCTGACAAGTCTTAGCAGGAACCCACTTCCTTTTTTCTATCTATTAATAATGGCCTAAAAGACCTCTGTTTTTTGCGACTTTTTCGAATAATGTGAACAATGTAGTACCAGCTATTACATAAGCTAATGAATTGGCAATTAAGATAAGTATGTCTTTTATGGGAAGTTGAAGAAGAGATTTTCCATCTATCATCATTGCACCTATAAGCCAGTTACCCCAGCTAATGGGTACTATGTAAACGATCGGTCCTTGAGTTATGTTTGGGAGAACCAGCAGGAAGATGAATAAGAAGGTGAATATTTGGTTAGTTGCTTGTACCTTTTTGAATATCAATGAAAGACCCCCTATTATGTATCCTAAACCGTACACTGCGATTATTGTGAAGAATAAAAGTACTAAAACTCCGGGTCTGATAGTTAGGAATTCTCCTGTGATAGCCATCATTATTGATAAGAATATGAAAAAAAGTATCAGATTGTAAAAGAACGATGATATTACACGGTAAGCAGTGATATTTCTAAAACTGGTTGGGGCTAGATAAAGCTGTTCTAAAGTTCCGTTTCTAGCCTCCTCTAGAAGTGAATAAGACATACCCTGATATGCAGAGATGGAGAATAACCATAGGGCGAAGCCGATGATTGTACCTTGTAAGGTTTCAGTATTAGCTCCGAAGTTTCTTAGGCCGAAAAAAACCATCACGAATAATAATAATAAACCGCCAACTGCAGAGGCTGTATTGAACCAGTATCTCCTCAACTGTATGAAGTATTTTTTGAATACTGCCCTAAATATTCTGTGTTCTTTCATTGTAGACCACCTTCTATGATCTCCATGAAAATATTTTCTAGATCTGTTTCCATGTTCCTCACCTCATCTATCTCTGCTTCACTTTCCTGTAAGAAATTGATGATATCGTAGAATGACTGAGGGTCTTCTAATCTAACATGTAAAACTTTCTTACCATCTTTATTTTTTATCTTTGCATCTGGAGCAACTTTTAGGATGCCGTTCAAGTTTGGGTTTCCGTTCAGATGTATCTCATAAACTCTAACATTGAATAAATCTCTTAAGTTGCTTACTTTGTCGTCTGTTACTACCTCTCCTTTATTTATTATAATGACTCTTTCACACACATCCTCGACGACGTTCATATCGTGACTGCTGAGCAGTACGGTTTTTTCTCCTTTTTCTGTTAATTTTTTGATGAATCGTCGGAGTTCCATAGATGTTTGCACATCCAGACCAAGGGTCGGTTCGTCTAATAACAGTAGGTCTGTGTCTCTTACTAGGGCACAGCTAAGGGCGAGTTTCTGCTGCATACCTCTCGATAGTTTCCTTGCAGGAGTATTTTCTTTTTCCTCCAGATCGAACATCTGCAGATATTTTTTGATCTCATCGTTGACTTCCGACTTGGACCTCCCTTGTAATCCTGCGAAGAATTCAAGATTTTCTTTAGCAGTCAATCTCCAGTATATATTCCTGTTTCCTTCTAATACAGCACTAGTTCTTTCAATAGCTTTTTTGTTATTATTGATTCCATCATAATCGAATATTTTTATGTTGCCAGAAGTCGGTTTGACCAACCCGCATATACATTTGATGGTGGTCGTTTTACCAGCACCGTTGGGACCTAGGAATCCAACGATTTCACCTTTATCGATTGAGAAAGAGACATCTTTCAAAGCCTGTGTAGACTCTCCTCTCCATTGAGGATAAACCTTTGTTAATTCATTGACTTCTAGAGCATTACCCATCAGTTTACCGGTCCTTATTTTTTTATAGGAATAGGATAATGATATTTAGTTTTTAAGTTAATTATAGTTTAATCGAGATAAGATTTGACTTTCTTCTTTAATTCGATCTTTAGGATATCATAATTGGATTTAGTGAGTTCTAAAACCTCACCATATTCTTCGTATTTGTCTACATGATGTCTGTGGAGTACTGCTAGAACAGGAATGTTATCTTTTAATCTGTACAAAACTGCCTGTTTGAATCTATCAGAATAAAGTTCCATAGTACCTATTTCATCTATGACAACGATATCGCAATTTTTTGAGATATTTTTTAGGGATAATTCTGTAAAACGTTCTAGATCTTTCATATTTACTCTATATCTGCTGACCTTCGGTCCTTCTTCTTGGTCTACATGAGATAGGATACCCTCTTCATCAGTTTTGATATCTACTAACTTGAAACCTTTCCTTTTACCTTTTTCTCTGATATCTGGAGTTCTTATTCCTTCTGCGTTCAGACCGAGTTCGTCTATGATCTGACTTACCATGGTGCTCTTTCCCGAGCGGGGAGGTCCGGTGATGAATATATTGTTCGATGGCATCGTATTGTTTAAAGCGTTATTTAGTTAAAAATATTTTTTCTTAGCGGATGTAATCATTTGGTTAGGTATATAAATGGAAAAGTCCAGTGAGAGAAAATGGTTGTATGGTCATGTAATTTTATTATAAGGTTTTATAAATAATATTAAGTGATAACATAATCTGATATAGTGATGGGATTTAAGGTAATTTTACTGTTCATCAACGGTAATAAAATAAGTACAGTATATCCCAGTATGAAAAATCTAGATAGAGACGGATTAGATTATGATTTTGAAGTGCACGATTCTGGTACTGTAACATTTTTGAATGGAACACAAGTGAATAACGGTCTAGATCCGTTGAACCCGGACACCGATAACGATACGATATCCGATGGAAGAGAATGGTACGGCTACAATATCACTTACTTTAAGAAGGTCGGAGACCAGAATCTATCTTTTAATAGGACAATAACCGGTGCGGATCCGTACACTGCTTACAAGTACAACGACAGCTGCAACAAGACGTGGATTGATTCTGACGGTGACAACATCATCGATGCGATCGAGCGGAATCCTGATATAATCGATGATAGTGTGTTCGATGGAATCGAGAATATAGAGCAGATCAGAAAAATCAAAACGAAGTTTAACCTTAACCACCAGGAGAAAAAAAGATAGGAAATAATAATTAATTAAACAAAAGGCACAGCACCCTTCCCGTTAAAAACATATACTATAAAACATATGTCGTTATAATGAAAAAGGTACAAAACCAAGATATAAATTATAGAACACTTTCAAAGAACGAAGCATATATCCTAGATCAATTAAAGTCTGAAGATTTGATAACTTTTGGAGTAGATGAAATCAAAGTTCTATCTGATTGGAAAAAATCTAGAATCCACAATACCATATCATCTTTAGAAAAGAAAGGTCATATCGTGAGGATAAAACGGAACACCTACTCTTTAGAATATAATTTTCTCAACAATACCTTCGAGGTAATCACAGATGCAGTAAAACCTTCTTATATCAGCCTGTGGACAGCTTTATCGTATTATGGATTTACTGATCAGCAGGTAAATATGATACAACTGGTCTCAACAAAACAATACAAAGATTTAACGATCAGAGATAAAAATGTAGAGATCTCTACTTTAAAACCTAAAAGATTCTTTGGATATATAGAGCAAGAGGGTATCATAATAGCGAACAAGGAAAAATCACTTGTAGATTCATTGTTCATGTTGGATAAATGTGGTGGATTTGATGAATATATTAAATGCCTAAAAAACGCTTATGATGAATTAGATAAAAATAGGCTGAAAAGATATCTTATAAAGTTCGATAATAAATCGCTTATATCTCGCATGGGTTTTATTTTAGATATCCTTGATTTAGCAGACAATAAACTTCTCAAAGATCTGAACAAAAATAAATCACAATCTTATGTCTTACTAGATCCAAAAGGTAACTCAGTAAGATCACATAATAGTGATTGGAATATAAAGGTAAACAGGGAGGTCGGTGTATAATATGATATCTAGAGAAAAATTAACGGATATCAGAAAAAATACATCACTTCACCTATATCAACAAGAGAAAGATTATCTGATAAAGTTGTTTTTATATAATTATTTTAAAAGATACGATGATGCTGTGTTCAAAGGAGGGACCTGTTTAAGATATATTTATGGTACTGACCGATTCAGTGAAGATATAGACCTGAATTTACAGGTAAAGCCTAAAGAATTTAGAAAGGAAGTTAAAATCATTTTAGAAGAATTTGATAGGATTGGAATAGAGAATAGCTTCATGAAAGAAGAGATCTTTGAAGATGCTTATACAAGTGAAATATGGTTTTACGGGCCACTATATAAAGGTTCGAATCAGACCCAAAATAAATTTAGAATAGATGCAGGTGAAAGAGGAGGAACACTACTGGAACCCAAATGGAAATTGATAGATTCAGAGTATCCAGAAACCAAAAAAAAGTTCTTAGTACAGGTTATGGATGAAGATGAATTGCTAGTCGAAAAAATAATTACGATGCTTACAAGATCAAAAGGCAGAGATTTATATGACATATGGTACTTTTTCTTGAATGATAAGTATCCAGATCCGGAGTTGTTTGATAAAAAGTTAGAAGCTCTATTTGATGAAAAAGAATTAAAAAATGAGTTTTCATGGAATTCTTATCCTACAAAAGAGGAATACTTGAGGGATATGGAAAGACTAGTACCTGTAGTCAAACCATATTCACAGGTTGTTGAAGAAGTGAAAAGACTCATTGAGAGATTGAAAAGTAAATCATCTAAAAATTTTGAATGATATGAAAATCGGAAAATATCTTAGATTGTGGAGATGCAAAGGTAGAGTTCATATGGAAATCTTTGATTCAAGCGGTATAGCTATCAGAGAGAATGAAAAAAATATTAACGAGAAATACGAAGCATTTAAAAAGGATCTCAGATGTTTCAGATTTAAATATCGAAGATTAAAAATCTGAGTAATATATGTTTTAAAAACAACGATTTTAGAAGTCAATAGTTCCTTTTATCAACCTGATTCTATAGAATCTTCTATAGTATCTTTTTACACATTTTACACCAAATCTTTGCTAGTTCTTCATTGGTGAGTTTATCATTGTTATATAGTTCGTATATTTTATCAGCAGCTTCCTGTGTATCTTGAATAAGTTCATCGGATAGTTTCTTGTCACCTCTGACTCCTCTTATGTACTGAGAAACAGCTGCCTGAGTAATATCCATTATTTCTGATATCTCAGTTTGATTCAGGTCATGATTTTCATAAAGATGTTTGACAATGTTTGCCTTTATAGAGGGGAGATAATTTTTGACAAATTTTTCACAATGCATGATATACACTCATCTTTAGGGGTATATTAATCTGACGATTTATAACTAATTTATACATCGATTGATTTTTTATATCTTTACTTCTTCAAAAGGAATAGATGTCTGATAAAAAATTTAATAAAAGAATAATCGAAGATATCGAATCAGAGATATACAAAGAATCGATACCTAACTATGATAAAATAGGTTCATTGATAATCGAAGTTCTCAAAGAATCTGACGATCCTGCTGACTTCTTTAGATTGGGTATAGACGCAGGAATATTAGAAAAGATATTACCCGAATTGGCTAGATTAAAAGGTATCCCTGCAGGTCCAGTAGAATATCATCGAGAAGATAGTTTTGAGCACAGCATGATGGTTCTAGAAGAGATGTACAAGATTAGAGGTAATGACATCAAAGCTCTGCTGATGGCTTTATTTCACGACCTAGGTAAAGGGGAGACACCTAAGAAAAAACTGCCAAAACATTATGACCATGGTGAAAGGGGAGTGGAACTCGCTGAAAAGATAGCTGATAGATTCCATTGGAAAGAGGATTACAAGGAAGCAATGAAGGCTGGATGCAGAGAACATATGAGAATTCTGAATCTAAACAGGATGCAGCCCCAGAAAATAATCTCAGCAGTAGAGGATATGAAAGAAACAGATATCGAAGATATAGTTTCATTGATCCTTGATTTGGTCACAGCGGATGAAAGAGGAAGGATAGCATCAAAACCCAGCAAAGATTTCGATCGAAAAGAGATCAAGGAGATAATCAAAAAGACTGAACAAGTGATAGAAGATATCGATATAAAGACAGTACTCCAGGAAAAACAGCAGAATATCAAAGGCGGTATGGAAGTCGGTGATGTAATCAACAAAAAAAGAGCTGAAGAAATGAAGAAAAGATTATAATAACATATTGTTTTATATAAATAGGTTTATCTACTAGTCCTGTTGTAGCGTACCTTCCTAACAAGGAGGGAAAACTATGATGAGCAGAATGTTTAGAAGAGTGCCAGTGATCTATCAAAATCACTATAACATAATTAAAAATAAGTTAAAATATAAAAATAGAGACGCTTTCCATTCACTATCAAGAAACAGAAGGATAGAAGAGTCAAACAGAAATTTGTATATTTACTCTGTGAGAGGTTCTATCCAATCCATAAATTATAGAGAAATAAATTAGATCATCTCAAAACCGATTTCTTTTATTATTTTTAATCATTGATTATTAATACCGTCAGCTACTTCCCCCCTAAAGGAGGGGAGCTATTTCAGAATTTTCAGGTAAAATTCTGATATCGCTCGAATTCCTAGGGACCGAACAGGAATTGCAAATTCCTGTGGTAAGAAGAAAAATAAAATTTTTCTTCGGAATTCGAAGAGATTGTCAGTGAACTCCATTTCTGACCTGTGTACGGGACTATGTCCCTTCATCCTCAGACAGAGTCTTGCGGATAAGAAGGTAGGAGAATAGTCTCCGTTCAACTTCAACGTTCCTGACTTAAGGGCAAGCTGACCGTTGCCCGCTCCAGCAGAGGACTTTTGCCGTCGCTGGAGAAGTTTGATACCTATGTTTTTAGAAGCATTGTAATCAGCGTGTAGTTCATATCCGCATTTTTTACACTTGAATTTCTCTTTGCTTCGGTTATTTTTGTCGATATGTCCGCACTTACTGCATCTACGACTGGTGTTTCTTGGGTTGACTTGCTTTACTTGAATACCGTGTTCTCTGGCTTTATATTTAACATACTGGTACAGTTTGTTGAATGCCCAGACATGGTATCGTTTGTCGTTGGGCATTTTTTC
>JBKHIX010000099.1:0-6835 GCA_046538435.1 Thermoplasmata archaeon
TAGATTTGTTCGTCTCCTCCTCGGGCGCTTTCATAACTTTTGAGTGTAACGAGAAAGTTTGAAAGAAAATAGAATCTTTGATTCTACGAAGTTTCTAACATTTTCGAGCGATGGTGATAAAATTTAGAAACAAGGAAAATCTTTGATTCCTAAAAATTTTCATAATTTTTGAACAAAGCAAAACTAAACTAGGAATCATAAATTACTGTAACTACGAAAAATTTTTTAAGACAAATAGGTGATATATAAATCGGGTGTTAAAAGATGAAATTCTTCAAATTAGGCAAGGGTAAGAAAGATACTAAAGAAGAATCTGAAAAAGAAATGGAAGGTGAACCAGATCCAATCGATTATGTTCTACCATCCAATATTAGCGAATATTACAGACAGTTGAGAAGTTTAAAAGAACTAGAGAATTACCAACCAGAGAATAAAAAAGAAAAGATCAAGATATATGAACAAATCGTAGACAAAGCTACAGTTATGTCCCTTTTAACTGAAAATGACTACACAGATAAAATCGTCAAATACTCTAAGGAGCTATCAGATATCTTTGAGGGAACAGAGGAGAAAGATAAACAGATGAAGAGAAAGGCATACGTTTCGATAGCAAAAAATCCAAAAGGATACCTCAAAACTGCTGAAGACTTTTATGGAGAGGAGCTAGAGCATATAACCGAAACAAAAGAAGATAAAATCGAATCAGTGTTAGAAAAAGTGGAAGAGGAAAGATGACCATAAAAGAGAATGAATTTTTAGATTTTGAAGTCGAGACATATGATGAGGTAGATGAATTCATCGATAAAATTTCTGGAAAAATAAAAGATGAGTTTCAACCTCTCCGGGATAAATACCATCCCGCCAATATCGGGAAGGATAACGCAAAACTTCTGTACAGCTTGGTCCGAGAGAAAAAACCAAAAACGGTCGTGGAAACAGGTGTATGCAATGGATTGTCTTCTGCTGTAATACTGAAAGCATTAGATGATAATGATAAAGGAAAGTTATACTCGGTTGATTTACCTGCAAAGGTAAACAGCGATGAAATACCAGATGATAGAACAGGTGCTGTTATACCTCCAACCAAAAACTCCGGGTGGGCTGTACCTGACAAGTTAAGATCACGCTGGACATTAAAGATCGGCGATACTTTTAAACAGACACCTACCATATTTAAAGAGGAAGAATCAATCGATATTTTTATTCATGACAGCGATCATTCCTACGAAGGTATGATGTTTGAATTCAGTCTCGCCTGGCGTCACTTAAAAAAAGAAGGTTTACTACTGGCGGATAATATAGACAGAAATCTAGCACTTTCACATTTTGCTGAAGGAAAAGAATCAAAAAAATATAAGTTAGGAAAAATGGGTTTATTAAAAAAAGATTGAGAAGGTATCCTTTTCGATCACTTTATTAAAGTTGTCAGACCCTCAAATTCGATCCCAGATTTCAATGAGTCGAGATTCTGCAATCCTTTGTTAGCCAGAAGTATGTCTTCTATATCATCGGATTCTAGGTCTAAATCAGCAAGGATCACTAAATCAGCTTCTGTGGCTTTATTCACCGCATAAGGTATAGCTTCTCTGATATCATTTTTGATGATCGGTTCTTTACCACTTTCTCTTACTGAATCCGCTATGATAGAGGACATCTGACCTATCGGTCTTCCCCTGAGAACTTTCGTATTTTCTGTTATTATTATGTCATCAAACCATCTGCTTATTTCTTTTCCACATTTCTTCAAAGATTCATCTTTTCTGTTACCTACTCCAGCGAATATGATTATCTTCCTTTCTGCAGGGACATGAGAGACCAGCTCTCCCAATGCTCTCACTGCGTCTGGATTATGTGCATAATCTACGATCACTTTCTTTCCATCGACTTCGAATTTATTCATCCTTCCTGGATTCATCTCTTCATTCATCTTGAAAGTGGAAAGCGCTGTTAAGATGACTTCAAGCTCTATACCTGAAGAGTAAGTAGCTGCTATAGCGGCTAGTGCATTTTCGACCATCATTTCGACTCCACCTAACAGGAAAGGCACATCATTAACATCGATTATCTCTGTCCTTTCACCTTTCTCATATTTTACCAGTTTACTACCTTCATACACGAAGGCTGTATTACCTTCTTTTACATGAGTTCCTATTAGTTGATTTTTAACAACAGAGAACAAGACCGGTTTTCCTCTAGCTTTAGATATCAATTTTTCCGCGAAATCATCGTTAGCATTTATGACACTATATCCATCCTTCTCGGTAGTCTCGACCAGTAGTGATTTAACCCAAAATAAATCATCCAGATCATCTATTCCGTTAAGACCGATATGGTCCTCCCTAATATTGGTCACTACAGATACTGAACATCTATCAAATCCAAGTCCTCTCTTCAACATACCGCCTCTAGCTGTTTCCAATATAGCAAAGTCAACATCTGGATCTTTTAGAACCATTCCTGCGCTCCAAGGTCCCGTAGTATCTCCGTCCTCGTACTTGTGGCCTGCAGAGTAAATACCACCAGTAACAGCCAGACCAGTATGATATCCCTGATTCCTAGCTATCCATTCTGTCAATCTAGCAGTCGTTGTTTTTCCATTGGTTCCAGTGATTGCTATCAAAGGAATCCTTCCGTTGCCATCTGGAAAAAGATTATCTCCGATATATTTACCAACAGGTCTTGGCTGACCCTTAGTTGGTGAGAGGTGCATCCTCAAACCAGGACTTGCATTAACTTCTATTATACCCCAATCTATCTCCGCAGGTGATTTTGAGATATCTCCAGCTATCACATCGATTCCCATCACATCCATCCCGATGACTTTACTTACTTTCTCTAATATTCTCTTCAATTCTGGATGCAGTTCATCGGTGTGATCTTCAGCCGTTCCTCCTGTACTCAAATTAGCTACATTTCTGAGATATATAGTCTCGCTTTCCTTTGGCACATATTTTGGAGTGATCCCCTGTCTCTTAAGGCAGGCAAGTTCCTCTTCATCCAGCTTAAGTTTGGTCAATAATCCACTGTGACCTTCTCCTCTAGCTGGGTCTTGATTTGTCAACTGTACCAATTCTTCAATAGTCGAGGTACCATTTCCTACAACATGGGCTGGTATCCTTTTAGCCACTGCCACTACCTGATTCCCTATTACTAAAACACGGTAATCATCGCCCTGAAGATACTTTTCAACGAGTATATACTTTGAATGTTCTCTTGCAATATCGTAAGCATCTTTTAATTCATCCTTATTTTTAAGATTTACTTCTACACCTTCACCGTGATGACCCCTATCCGGTTTTAATACAACTGGATATCCTAGATCTTCCGCGATCTCAAAAGCATCTTCTAGAGAATATGCAATATAACCTCTAGGAACTGGGAACTCGTGTTCCATCAATACGTTCTTACAGATGTCCTTCTCTTTACCGATATCCGAACCTATCAAGGGGGTTTTAGATGTTACTGGACCCCAGATCATCTCTCTGTGCTTTCCCCATCCCAACGAATATAAACTAAAATCATCATGGATCCTTTTGAAAGGGATCTTTCTCTCTTTAGCAGCATCCAAGATACTCTTAGTACTCGGTCCAGGTTTTTCTTTTCTCAATTCATACTTCACATCATCGACCAATTCTTCAACATAATCCTTTAAATTATCATAGTTATTTAGATCGACTAAAAGATCATTGACAACCTTGACCGCACCCTTGAAAGCTGTATAGGCCATCTCTTTAAAATCATACTCCACCACAATTCTATATATTCCATCTTTCTGTTTTCTACATTTACCGTATGAAACTGGTACACCTACCATATTTTGAATAGCTATTGTAGTATGTTCTATGATGTGCCCTGGGTATGTACCTTCATTCAGTCTCTCAATAAAACCTCCTGGATATCCTTTAGAACATGAATGTTCAGCTAATTCTGGAAATAAATCCACTAACTTTTCAGCAAACAATGTATTTGATGGAGTGTCCTCCAAATCCCCAAGATCCACTTTTGCTTCAAACACTGGAAATAAAGCATGTACATTTGGTCCCTCAAAGAATCTAGTATTCACTACTTCGATTTCTTTGTTTATTTTACTCTCATTTTTCGTGACATTTGTTAATCTGTATTCATTTATTGTTTCCATAATATAACCTCCCTTACGGAATTACATTTAAAGTATAGACTCTTTCAATCCTAAGATTTTCTAGAAGAGACTACACTTCTATTAACTACTTAACTCCAACTCATATATAAACATATTCGACATAGTTATATATGTGCCTATATAGGTGAGAAAATCTAAATAGACACTTGATCTGCACAACTTTTAAATTACTTGGAGATGTATATTAACCCCAATGAACGGTTTGATCATAGGTAGATTTCAACCTTTCCATAAGGGTCATTTAGAAATTATAAAAAAGATTTCTAAGGAATGTGATAAAGTTATCGTAGGTATCGGAAGTGCACAGAAGGAAAGAGAAACTAATGACCCCCTATCCGGTGGAGAGAGGATCGAGATGATCCAAAACACTCTTGAAAACCGGGATATAAATTATGAGATATTTCCTGTTCCCGATATCGACTGTTATCCAGCTTGGCCTTCCTATATTAGATCCATTCTTCCCTCTTTTAGTAAAGTCTACGCGAACTCATCAGTTGTAAGAAAATTATTTAAGAAAACTAGTGTCGAAACCGTAAAGGTCGAGGAGATCAACAGAGAGGAATACTCTGGAACTGAGATCAGAAAGAGGATTAAGGAGAGAAAAGATTGGAAACGCCTTGTACCAAAAGAAGTGGCTGAATATCTGGAGGATATAGATATGGAGGAGAGACTAAAACCGATAATAGGTATGAAAGATGAGACTGAAAAAGACGCATCCCATCTACTTACTAAGAAAGATAAAACGATAGCAACTGCTGAATCATGTACAGGAGGATTGATCGCCCACCGTTTAACCAACGTACCCGGTTCTTCTAAATATTTTATGAGAGGTCTGGTTACATACAGTAACGATGCAAAGGTAGAACTGCTAAATGTTGATAAATCAGTATTGGAAGAATACGGTGCAGTCAGTGAAGAGGTGGCTTTACAGATGGCAGATGGTGTAAGGACAAACAGTAGAACGGATATAGGTTTAGCTACTACCGGCATAGCTGGCCCCAGTGGAGGTAGTGAGGAAAAACCAGTAGGAACCGTTTACATGGCTCTATCTACAGAGAAAAAAACAGAATTCAAGTTATTTCATTTTTCAGGAAACAGGTGGGACGTTAAAAAACAAACATCCGAAAAGGCTCTAGAGTGGGTTATCGACCTACTCGGAGATTAAGTTACTTCATTTATCATATTAACAGCATATTCAATCTCTTCAAAGACCATTCCCAGCTCTCTTTTCTTATCCACTATTACTGTAAGCAACAAATTGTTTTTAGTGTTAGCTATCACTATGTGTCCTTCTTTTGAATCTATAATAACTTTGTTCGTTCGACTTCTATCTAGTTCAGAATTAGCTGAATTCGAAGCACCGACAATAGTAGCACACATAATTGCAAAAGTTTCTTCATGCACAGAACGTGGGAGGTCTGAAGAATAAACACTTCCTTCCTTGTCTATCACAGCAGAACCCTTGATCCCCTTCCTCATTAAATTTGAAATTATTTCTTCCATTTCAGCCATACCAACACCTCTTTAGTACTTTTCTTTAATTATTTTGAACTCGCAGTGGTCATCACCCATACTTTCACATTTTTTCTCTTCAACCTCTACCATCACACCTGGCTCGTCAGGCTGAATACCACATATGATTCCTCTTAACATATGGCATGTAGGTGAATCTTCTTCCTTATTAACTTCTATACTGCCTTTCACTGTTGCGGTTTCATTTTCCAGGTCTATCTCATCTACCCAACCTCTTGCCTTTATTATCATCTTTAGACGATCGTTATCAGCTTCATCGACTAAATCTAGTAAGTCCTTCCCGATAACTTTTCCAGTACGATAAAACACACCTTCATGGGCATTGGACATTATACTTTTTAAGTAGGAATTTATCTCCTGAATATTTTTCTTGGAAAGTTTAACAAATCGCATATTACGAACCATTATTGGTAAGCCCATATTTAACTTTAGGTGAATATTATTGGCATTCTCTGCACAGAAGCTGTCCGTTTACTGAGATAAGATTTTCTGAGTAGACACCACAGCTTTCACAATAACCTGATATCTCTCTTCTTGCTGGCTCACTATACCTTTCGATATCGTTGGCGTTTATCCTCTCCAATTCCCTAGTAACATCTAGAAGCCCTGGAGAAATTTCCAAAATGTCATTTTCAGTCACGATCCCTAATAGCTCGTTATCTTTTATTACAGGTAAACGTCTTATACCCAGATCAGCCATGATCTCTGCTGCATCATGTATATCTTTATCTGGATCTATTGAATGTACTGGTACTGACATGATATCGACAATCTTCACATCATCGGGATTCATGCCCTCAGCAACCGTTTTAAAAACTATATCCATCTCTGTTACAATACCATCTAAGTATCCAGCCTCATCTAATACGAGAAGACTGCCAACATTTCCTTCTTTCATCAATTCAGCTGCTCTTTTAACAGATTCATCTCTTTTTATGATGATAGGATTCGCAGTCATTATGTCCTTGACTAAAACCTTAGTTTGAGTTAGGCCTTTCATGTTTACCCCTGATTGAATATAACCTTTAATCAATTATTAAACCTTTCGAAGAAAAAGTTAAATTCAAAATATATATAACCCTTTTACTGATATCATTTTCAGGTTACTATGGAATTTAAATTACGAGCTATCTTGGAATTCAG
>JBKHIX010000100.1:0-6750 GCA_046538435.1 Thermoplasmata archaeon
TTCAGTCACCACACCTCTCACATCATTTATACTATACTGATTTAGATCAGCCTCCTGCATACCTCCATGATATGATGTGAATACGAACTTATCCTCATCTGGGTTGTACTTCACATCCCCGTAACCACCGTCACCGTCAGTATCATCCATGTGAGAAACTCGCCATCTTTTACCAGCATCATTTGAATAAAAAAATGCATTCCTCCTTGTTCCTTTTCCATCACTCTCTGTCGCACCTACACCTATCAATCTATCATCTTCCCACCAGTCATCCTTTCCTTTGAGATGGTCAACTGTAAATATCCTCATCCTTATCCAGTTACCTCTGTCAATATCTAACAGTTTCTCATCATTCCATGTAGTTCCCATATCAGTTGATTTTCTATACCATGTTTTTTCATCATTTTCTTCTCTCAAAACTGTAACAATTTCATCATTTCCAAGATATTCCATTCCAAATTCAATAGTTCCACCTGTACCCCAAGTATAATTAGATACATCAGATACTTTCTCCCATGTAGAACCATTATCAGTCGATTTTATAAGAATGCTTTTCCACTCGTTATTTACATCTGACGGATTAGTCTTTCTCGCACCTGCGTATATAGTTCCATCGTACACAAAATGGTCGTCAGTTGCCATTATATATTCATCATCCGTAGCACCTTCAAAATCGACATAACTCCATTCCGACCAAGTTTGTCCACCATCTGTGCTTCTTATCTGCCATGTACCATTATATGAATCACCATAATCTATCGACCACGAATGTAGAACTATATCACCATTTGGAGCTTTATACATCCACGGCTCACCGGGACCTAAATCGTCACTTGTGGTAGCATAAGGGGGAGTATTCGGAAAACTATCTATTGAGCTTCCATTAAGATAAGTATCGTCATCAGTCCAAGTATCACCGTAATCATCAGAAAATTTCAAATGTAGAACTCCATCAGTAGTATCTGCATGACCACCAGCTTCTCTATAAGACATCACCCATGTGCCATCCGACAGCTCTATCATCGAAGTTCTACCGTTCCACTTGTCATTTTCACTTTTGAGTGTTTCTTTTGTAAAATTGATATAATCTATTTGTTCTGATGTTTCGATAGGAAGAATCACATCATCAAAGTAAGCAACTTCAGAAGATGATGTTTTATCAGAAATCCCGAAGTAGAACCTATCGCAATCGTAATTTCCACCAGTTGCATCAACTCCTGTTACTGACTCAACTTCATCACCATCAGAATCATATATGTAATAGTCAAAACTGTCAGTATGATAGACTAATTCAAATCGATACCAATTTCCTGTACTATATGAACCCCAATGCCATTCATCCGACATATCTGAACCAGCGTAATAAAATGAACCATCATCATCAAATCCCATAGAACCATGCTCATCTACAGATGTATCCCTCAATTGTAATGTAGTCTGTATTTGACTATCAGCATAACCCCAATAACTGAATTTATCACCATCCGATAAATCACTGCTATCAAAATCCTGATATAGATACGTTGTATCACCATCATCATCACCATCTGTAGTACCTTTTACAGAATAATCTCCATCATAGGATGTATAAATTCCAACATCCATAGACCCTCCAGAAAAATCATCTTCAGTCCACTCTGGGTCAGATGTATAATCCCCATCCTCGAAACTGTCAGATGCAGATTGAGTTTTTAACATCTCAAAACTCTGCACAGCGGACTCAGTAACATTACCTTCGTTATCATCAGCCACCACATACCATTCATAAGTAGCACCTTCAAGTAATCCATCCCAAGTCTGCGTATAAGTTCCATTAGTTACGCTGTTATTTTCCCCTATGAGAGTATCGTCAAAGGCATCATAGAACTTCACATCCATAGTCTTTCCATCAGGGTGATTGACATCAGCAGACAACTCTGTTTTATTTTCTTCAAAAACTACATCATCTGCCAAATTCGTTATTGATATATCCTGTTCACCATCAACATTTAAATCCGAACTGTCCCAAACGATAGCAGTCTCGTCTCTTGAACCAGTCGATATATTATCACCGTTAAGTCTAAAATCTACTGAGGTCAAAGAATCTGTATGCTCATCAGAAAGTGTTTCATGTATTGACCAGTCAGATATATCGAACACTCTCACTCGGTAATCAGAATTAAATTCTCCTGCTACAAGATAACCTTCTGAATTAGTATAATCAGTATCGGGATGCCAAGAAAAAGAGGTCATCTCAACATCAACATCGACTGTTTCTTCTACGTCAGGGAAATTACTTGATTCATAGATATAATATTCGGTAGCAGTGTTATCCCCTACAACCAAAGCATCGCCATCAGGAGACCACTCGATACCGTGATATATGTCAGATGATTCATTCAGAGAATAGCTCTTACTCCAATCAGATGGGTTTGAAGATGATGTATCTAATATACCAACACCATCTGACCTTTCACCTACGGCTAATTGATTGCCATCTGGAGAAAATCTACAATCCTGTAAACCACTATCAGTTGTAGATGATGAATATATCGGACTTGCAGAATCCAAATCCCAATTATTCGGGTCGCTATCTGTCGTATTTATCAATTCAACATCAACATCATTCTTCTTACTGACAGCTATATAATCCCCACCTGACCTCAAACTTGCCGAAGCAGGAGTTTTATCGAGGGTAATGGTATCAACTAATGACCAATCATTCGTATCATAGACTTCCATATCATTTTGAGTATCAAAACTCAACAAATAGTCATCATCAGAGTACCATAAAATATCCCTAATCGTTCTATCAACATCAGTAGAAAATTCTGTCGAGTCATAACTACCGTGATTGTAAACCCTTAAAGTATTGTCACTACCACCTATTGCAAGATATTCACCGTTATTTGACCACTTTGCTCTGTTCACATTATCACTAGCATCTTCAATAGTGCTTGACTGTGTAACACCTTCAGTACTGTCACTCATCATCACGAATCCAGTCAATACTGACATCAACAACAGTCCTACCAGCAGTCCACTAAATACTTTTCCCGTCTTGCGACTTCGATTTGAGCCTAATTCTTTATTTTTATTATTTTTTCTTATGTTCATAAATATCAATTACTCCTAAATGATATATTTGAATTATCAATATTGTAATAATGAGTAAATGCGAATAAATAAAATAAAAGGGGTTTTTTTAATCATAGACTCATATCTTGAGATCTTCCAGATATTCGTAGATGAAACCTATCACCCATATAACAACCATAAGCGGTATGATAGCGATCATTATGTCTGCCAATCCCTCGAACATGTGGGTCACGTCATCTTCGACATCGACTAAACCTTCCCAATCGTCGGTCGTACTGGTATCAGTATTTTCGAGTGTTAGACTGATAGTTTCATTTTCACCTGTAGTTAGATCTTGTAACTCAAGACTAGATGAATATGTGTCGTTGTTATCTACATCGATTGAATCAGTGAATGATTTGCCCTGTATCTCTACAGTGAAGTTGTATGTTTGATTGAGTCCATCAGTACCGTCGTTTACTGTATAATCTAGTTCGTAATCTACTGTGTAGTTACTTGATATTATTTCTGGTAGAGACACGTTCGCCTCTGCTGTTGAGTTCGTTTCATCGAGTGTTAATAATATATATCTGTCATCACCTTCATCATAAGATAATCCTGCACGGGTATTGAATGAAGCCCCAGCTAACCCGACGACCATCAAAGCAATGACCATAAACGTTAACAATTTTTTAGATGGTGTCACTCTTGACACCTCCTTAGTTAACATCTTCAGTTACGCCTTTCAGCAAGTTCATGATCAGCTTCAATACCATCACGATCACTATTAGTGGGACAATGGCTACGATTATATCTATGATCTCGCCTACATCAAATTCTGCCATATTTTTTTCCTCCAAATATATTCATTTCCCAGGGTCTTTTAGTTAACCCCTTCGGTCACGTCAGAAAGTAGATTCATAATCAGCTTCAGTACCATGACTATTACTATTAGTGGAACGATGGCTACTATTATGCTGATTATTTCATCGACATCAAATTCTGCCATATTTTTTTCCTCCAAATATATTCATTTCCCAGGGTCTTTTAGTTAACCCCTTCGGTCACGTCAGAAAGTAGATTCATAATCAGCTTCAGTACCATGACTATTACTATTAGTGGAACGATGGCTACTATTATGCTGATTATTTCATCGACATCAAATTCTGCCATATTTTTACACCTATAATATATAGTTAGAAGGTACTTATATATAATGAATGCATCAAAAAACACCCCACTTATTTAAACGTGTATATATAACATACAGAAAAAATGAATATCTTAGTGGTATCAAGATTAGAAAATTGTAATATATATATCATCTTTCAAAATATCTAGATTCTATTTATATATAAGACGATAAATCGCATATACTTCAATATAGTCATTAATGTATAGAGAATTGTAAAAATAACTTTGGATAGTAATATGAGTATAGTAACAAATAGTAAAAATATAATGATTTATAGTACTATGGTTTAGTTTTTACCTTGTAATGACACTTAGGGCAGTTCGTTTCGTCAAGGTTGCCAGTATAGTTCCATTCATACCCACAGTGATGGCATTTAACATTTATCTCACCGGTATATTGCTGCTTAGCCCACTCATATTCATGTTCGAACACGGCAAGAGCTTCCTGTATATCTGACTTGGCAAAATCCTTTTCAGGATATTTCTTCCTTATCTTCATGTTTACTATCGATTGTCTTTCTTTTTTCGTCAAATCTTCATGAAGATTAAAATCATCTTCAAAATTGACAAGTTCTTTTAAGATGTCTTGGGAATCAAAGTTTTCGTCTGTATTTTCTTGCAACTGTTTTTTCCCTTTTCCGTATATCTCTTCTTTGATGAACTTTCTCTTCTTTTTCATGTACCGTTCCCACAGACCCCTTTTACCTGCCTTTTCCTCCCACTCTTGAACTTTAGGTATGGTAACATTGTGATGATGCTCGGTGTTGGGATTCACCAGCTTACGACGCTTAGAGAAACCGTTATCAGATACTTTCGGATAGTAGAAAAACCTAGAACCGCTGAGTAAATCCTTTCTTGGAACCTTGGCTTGTATCTTGCCCGGCTCAATACACACCAAGACTTCATCGAACATATCTCTGACACGTGTATCTATCCTGTCGGGTGCAGGAGTTGCCCACAACATCACAAGATTATCATCCCTGAACGTGTCAACTACAGAAGTGATCACATCGTTTGGATCCGAGTACCACTTTCGGCTGTCCACCGCTTCCCCTGCCTCGTCGAACATTAGAACCGAACCCCTATCCAAACCACTTTCAAGAGCTTCCATGAATGATAACGGTTTAAAGAATATACGGTCAACGCTGAAATCTGGATCTACCAACAAACCCGTGTTTATAGCTGCTGTTGATTTTCCCGATCCTGTATCACCCACAAACAAGAAGAGACAGTTGTTATCGTTCTTTATGGTCTTTGATATAGCTTTTTTTTGCAGGTGGTTATATATCCCCATCTAATAATCACCTTTTTTCAAACTTTTAATCATCTCTTCTGGAGATCGGTATTCCATCTCATCTATATCTGCTTCGTTCCACTGCAAACCCTCTCGGTCCATGATTTTTGACGTGAGGTCTATCTTGGCGTTCTTGCCTTCATAGGCATTATCCTTCGTCAGTTCCTTCGCCTGTACCCATTCTTCATGATCTTCTTCCGATATATAGGGTGATAAAATAGCCCAGCCCACGTTTATTATATTGTGTAGTTTTACCATAGGGTTCTGATAATTTTCCTTCTGTGCCTGGTCGTTAATCTGGTTCCTAAATTCAAGATACTTGTTCATTATATAATACAGATCTATCTTACCTGCTACAGATTTTGAACCTCCGTCGAGCATCTGTGTGTAGTGCCTATTTTCCTTCTTAACTCTTGCTCTTGGTAACGCATTACAGTCAAATAAGGTCAACATAGAATATCTAACTCGATGAAGAGACGAATTATAGTCGCTACCCCTACCTTCCTTGTACATTTCATTCAATCTATCGGACATGTAGGGTTTTATAATCGATATTAAATCCCTAGTAGTGTTTGATAAATCTTCCTGATTCATAGAATGTTTGAGTATCGTTTCGATCCTGTAGAGGATATTATCAGTAAAATTTATCCCATCATCTTTATTGGACATTAGGCACCACCCTATTCTATCTTATTTGCCCCCCTATATGTTTTTAACTGTTCTTCCAAAACATCCTTTAATTTATCTTTCATCGCCCTTTTTTCCTTAGCCTTTTTATGAAATATTATCTTCTTCCAAGAGGACATGACTGAATATTTATCCAACCACTCATCAATCTCGTTGACTTCATTCTGCATCTCTGCCCTGCGTTTAGCGACTTCATTTTTCCAATCTTCAGCCTTTTTTTCCCACCTATACTGACGTTTTATGAGTTCTTTTACAGCTTCGCAGTCGTTGATGGCATTTATCTTGCCCTTTATCTCTAGATACCTGTATGCACTGCTACCTTGAAGCATCACGTCCAATTCTATCTTTTCGTTCGTTCTTTCACGTTCTAAATCCGTCATCCTAATCCTCCTTCAGACATGTCGATACCTGAAGCATCCTGTAGCTCAGGTGGCGTTATCTTGTTATCTTCGAGGTCGTTTATCCTATCTTCTAGATATGATACGTACTTTCTCGCAAATTTAGCATCGGAAGTCAAG
>JBKHIX010000101.1:0-6632 GCA_046538435.1 Thermoplasmata archaeon
ATAAAGGCGAAGCCCTTAGGGTCAGCGGTGAAAATTCGAAGGCTGTTGAATGTTATGAGGAAGTTATGGAACTTAAAGATGTAAGTTCATCGATCAAAACGAAGGCTAATCATGGTATTGCTATGGTTAAAGAAAATACTGGTGAATTTGAGGATGCTATAGAACATTACCAAAACACGGAGAAGATGGTCGAAGATATCAATGAGGATGAAAAGAAAGGTTTCATAGGAATCTCGAATCTTAGGATGGGAGAGATCTATAGTAAGATCGGGGAATACGATGAATCTAAAAATCATCTCCTAGAGGCTATAAATCAGCTTAAAAATCAAAATGAATATTCATATTTGACTTCTGCTTACCTGATCTTGGCAAAATTAGAGAAAGGCAACGGTAATTGGAAAGAAGCTTTGAAGCACTTCCAAGAAGGTCTCGAATACTGGAATAATATCGATGAGACTTATCAAAGAGTAGGGGGATTGAGGGAGATCGGAGCGCTCTTCAAAGTAATGCGTGAATTGAAGGATGCTGAACAGTTCTTAAATGAAGCCATAGAGATATCTGAACGGTTTGGATACGAGCACATAAAGGCTTCAGCTTTGTTGACGTTAGCTGAGTGCTACATCGACAGTGGAGAATACCAGAAGGCTGTAGAGAGTGCAGAGGAATCCAATGAGATATTATCAGAATTGGACAAAGAGGAAGAACTTGGATATTCTCACACACTTCTTGGGAAAGCCTATATGAATTTAGGTGACGAGAGCAATGCTGAAAATCATTTCAATAAAGCTATAACTATATATCAAAAACTTGGCTCTTCATATTATCTTGGACTCACATACTTTTCGATGGCTAAACTTCAAGAGAAGATAGAAAATAAAGAAGGCATAGCTAAGAATTATAGGAAAGCCATACTTTCATTCTCTGGAAGCGGTGCTAATACACTGGCAGAAAGAGTACAGAAAGAGATGGAAAACATACCTATCACGATGTGATATAATGCCAAAACTGAAACAAAATTTGATGTCACATCTCTTTTTTGATAGAGAGATTGATGATGAAAGAGTCATAGTTGGACCTTCTTATGGTGAAGATGCTGCTGTTCTAAAATTCAAAGATGAATACTTGGTGGCCCATCCTGATCCTATTTCTGGAGCAATCAAAAATGTAGGATGGCTGTCTATCAACATATCAGCAAATGATATAGCTGTGACTGGAGCCAAACCAAGGTGGGCTATGCCGAGTTTGCAGATACCTCAAGGATTTGGGGATGAAAAAATAGCGATGATAATAGAGGATCTCTATAATGCAGCTGACGAGCTGGAGATCTCCTTGATAGGTGGACATACCGAAACAGTAGAGGGTATTGATAGGCCATTGGTAACGACTGCGATGATGGGGGTTACAGAAGATCCAGTTCTGACTAGAGGTTCTAAGCCAGGTGACAAGATAATTCAGGTAAACGAGGCAGCAATAGAAGGTTCTTGGATACTAGTTTCAGATTTTGAAAAAGAATTATTGGAAAGAGGACTAGATAAAGAAGTGATAAAAGAGGTGAAAAGATGGGATCGAGATATATCCGTGGTCAAAGATGCGTTAAAGATAAGCGAAGCAGCTACATCTATGCATGATCCAACCGAAGGTGGTATACTGCAGGGGATATATGAGATGGCTAGATGTTCAGGTAATGATTTTGTTATAGAAGATGAAATATCGTTCAGACCCGAGACTTTAGAGGTTTGTGATATTTTAGACATATATCCAACTAAATTGATCTCTTCAGGAAGTTTACTGGCAACTGTCCCCAAAGAAAAAGAGATAGAAATAGGCAGAAGAATTGGTCAGGTCAGATCTGGTTCTGGAAGGACCATTTATAAAGGTCAGGAAATAGATGAGGTAACGGAAGATGAGCTGTTCAGAGTTACCGCTGAATTGTGAAACTATTTGAATCAAATGATCATTTTCTTCATGATAATAAGGCATACATTTTATTTACACAATCTACATTGCTAATTTGATGATGAATAAACGCTCGTTATCAGATGTGAATTTTTATTTTATAACTGATGAAAATATAGAACTCCCCCCACATGAACAGGTGAGAAAAGCTATAGAGGGAGGGGTAAAAATGGTCCAGTACAGAGATAAGAGTTCAAAAGCAAGAAAACTTTACGAAGAAGCCGTTAAGATCAGGGAAATATGTGATGATACTTTATTTATCGTCAATGATAGATTGGATATAGCCTTAGCAGTAGATGCTGATGGAGTCCATCTTGGTCAGGAAGACCTTCCTATTAGAGCTGCGAGAGAGATAGTGGGCGAAGATATGATAGTTGGTGTTTCCACTCATAATCTAGAGCAGGCTAAAAGGGCTGAAGAGATAGCTGATTATATAGGTATAGGACCTGTTCATAGAACTGAAACTAAGGATGATACTTCTAAAAAATTGGGTATAGAAGGAGTTATTCAAATAGCGTCTAAAGTCGAAATTCCTTCTACAGCAATAGGAGGTATAAAAGAAGAGGATCTAGAGAAATTGGCTAAAGGAGCGGATATGGTCTGTGCGATATCGAGCGTTACACGGGGAGATGATCTATCAAAAAGAGTTCGATTATTTGAAGATAAATTTACTCGAGCTAAAAGAGGTGAATAGATGACGGAAATAAGTGATGTTGGTGAATTTGGACTGATCGAAAGGATAGCTGATAGAGTTAAGAAGAAGGAAGATTTGGTTAAAGGTATAGGAGATGATTGTGCGGTTCTGGATGATGGGGATGATTTTACGTTGTTGACAACTGATATGCTCGTATCTGGAGATCATTTTAATAAAAATTGGCACACACCCTGGCAGATCGGATGGAAATCTATGATAGTTAATGTGTCAGATATAGCTGCTATGGGTGGTTTACCAGAATGGGCTCTTGTATCTGTCGCTTTACCCGATGATGTAGATTATGAATATGTGGATGAGATATTCAAAGGTATGATAGATGCTTCAGAAAAGTATGATTTGAGCATAATCGGTGGGGACACTACTCATGGAGACCTCCTAGTGATCAATATAACTTTGATCGGAAGCGTTGAAAAAGAAAATATCTGTATGAGAGGTGATGCAGAGGTAGGAGATTTAATATGTGTTTCAGGGGATCTAGGAAAGAGTTGGGCTGGGCTTGAACTGCTGAGGGCTAGTGAGGAGGGATATACGGATTTTCACCTTGAACCCGACTGTAGATTGGATTTAGCTAGAAAATTAGCACCACATGTTAATGCCATGATCGATGTGAGTGATGGTTTAGCATCTGAAGTGAACCATATATGTGATGAAAGTTCAGTCGGAGCATCTGTTGAAAAAGAGAAAGTACCTATTTCTAAAAGGACTAAAGAAGCTGGTGAAATATTAGGAAAGGATCCCATGTTCTGGGCTTTGTCTGGAGGGGAAGACTTCGAGTTGGTGTTTACTATTCCAAAAGAAAATTTCGATATGATAAAAAGTACTAAACCGATAATTGTAGGAGAGATAACTGAAGAGGGAAGATATCTTTTAAATGGGGAGAAAAAGCCTTTAGAAGGTGGTTATAAACATTTCTAAAACCAACAATTTATTTAAAGTATTTAAAACATATTTTGATGAGTGTGTGTAAGTTATAAATACCATAAGTTTAGATGATTTGAATGAGGACAAATGAAAATATTTAAAGATCCTTCGAAAATTAAAGTTGTACAGGAGGATACGAGAAGTGAGATTGTTCAGCTGCTGCAAGGGCATGAGATGACTATCGCTCAGATTTCTGAAATTTTGAATAAAGATCACTCAAATATTTATCGACATATGAAAAAATTGGAAAAAGCTGACTTTGTAGAGGTCTGTGGGGAAAAAACAGATAAGAGGTTTCCAGAGAAGGTATACCAAAGAACAGCTGAAACATTCATATTAATGCCTGAATCAGATGATATAACCAAAGAAAAAATGAATTACGAATTGAGGAAAGATAGCCTTGAGATGTGTTTAAAGATCCTGGAAAAAGGTGGTTATGTGGGAGTTTATAATGAAGAGAATATACGGGAATTGACCGATTTCATGGTCAATCTTAGTGACGAAACTGTTGATTTTTTAGAAGAAAATTCTGGAGATATGAATTTTAATTCCTACGCCTTCCATGTTTTTGATATAATAATGTTCATGCTGAGAGTTAATAGGGATGAAGAGTTTAGGAAAGAGGTAGAAGAAGTAGTGTCAATTTTTAAGGATCTATAATTCTTTTCTTTTCTTTAGAAGATATGTATCGTATCCTTTGTCTTCCCAAAAACCGACAGCATTCCTGTTCTCTGGGGCGACTGTAAGTACACCAACAGAAACACCTTTGCTCCTGATCCATTCTTCTGATTTATCCACCAGTGAGGATCCTATCCCTTGATTTCTTTTGTCTTCATCTACTATTAGATCAAGGATCATACCCACTTTTGGTTCCTTGAATATTTTGGGACGATTTCTTATGATTACAGTTACAAACCCAACTATCGATTCACCTTCCTCTGCTATGAACGTGATCATACTCTTTTTGTCAAAATTATTTAATATGAAATCGATCCAAGCCTTTTTAGGATCTTCAGATAGATCGTAGCCCACCATTATTTTTTCATGCATGGATGCGAGTTTATACCACATATCCGCCAATTTAGGTATATCATCTTTCTCTGCTTTTCTAATACTAACCGTCATATTATCACTGTAAGGACAATCAATAAGGTGATAATTATTTATGTATGTATTCATTTGTTATAATTACCTTACCTTAGTGTAAGGATAAAACTATAAATAACCCAACTTATTAAGAAGAAGCAAAATGAACAATTGGAGGATATAACATGGCAGATAAACCACATTTAAACCTTGTATTCATTGGTCACGTGGATCACGGTAAATCCACTTTAGTCGGTCGTACTTTGTACGAGACCGGTGCATTGAAAGAACACGTGATCAACGAGTACAAAAAGGAAGCAGAAGAGAAAGGTAAAGGAACATTCGCATTCGCCTGGGCTATGGATAAGCTGAAGGAAGAAAGGGATAGAGGTCTAACAATCGATGTTATGCATCAAAGATTCGATACAGATAAGTATTATTTCACAATCATCGATGCCCCAGGGCACCGTGACTTCGTAAAGAATATGATCACAGGTACTAGCCAGGCTGATGCTGCAGTTTTAGTCGTAGCAGCCCCAGAAGGTGTGATGGCTCAGACAAGAGAACATACATTCTTGGCTAGAACTCTTGGTGTAGATCAGCTGATTGTAGCTGTTAACAAGATGGATGCTACTAAACCTGAATTTAGTGAAGATAGATACAACGAAGTAGATGCTGAGGTAACAAAACTGTTGAAATCAGTAGGATATAAAGATGAACAGTTTGATATAATTCCGATAAGTGCTCTTAAAGGACACAACATCACGAGAGACAGCCTAGATTTAGAATGGTGGAATGGATATACATTCCTGCAGACGATAAACAATCTAAATGTACCAGATAAGCCAATAGATAAGCCATTGAGATTACCGATACAGGACGTATACTCAATTACGGGTATAGGAACAGTCCCTGTTGGTAGAGTAGAAACTGGTGTAATGACACCTGGTGACAAGGTAACATTCATGCCAGCAAATGTTACTGGTGAGGTAAAATCGATAGAACAGCATCATGAAGAAATACCAAAGGCAGAACCTGGAGATAATGTAGGATTCAACGTCCGTGGTGTAGGTAAGAACGATATCAGAAGAGGAGATGTAGCAGGAGCAGCAGACCATCCACCAACAGTTGCGGAAACATTCGATGCAAGGATAATCGTACTTGATCACCCAAGCGTTGTAACTCAAGGTTACACACCTGTATTCCATACACATACCGCACAGGTTGCTTGTACCTTCTTAGAGTTGAAACAAAAACTGAACTCTAAGACTGGGGAAGTCGAAGAAGAGAATCCAGACTTCCTGAAGAATGGTGATGCTGCAATAGTTAAGGTTAAACCTACCAGAAACTTGTCTATTGAACGTGTAGAGGACTTCTCTGAATTGGGAAGATTCGCTATCCGTGATATGGGTCAGACCGTTGCAGCAGGTCAGGTAATCGATATCGAAGAGAAGGAGATGTAAAACATCTTCAAAACCCTTTTATATTGTATTACAGTGAGGTCTAATTGATGGCTCAGAAAGCAAGAATATCATTAAGCGGAACTAGCCCCAATCGTGTTGATGAGATTTGTGATCAGATCAAGAAGATATCAGAGAGAACAGGTGTAGAGATGAAAGGACCTATACCACTTCCGACAAAGAAGCTGGTTGTTCCTGTTAGAAAGGCACCTGACGGAGAAGGCAACGAAACTTGGGAACGCTGGGAAATGAGAGTACATAAAAGATTGATTGACATCGATGCAGACGAGAGAGCGTTGAGACAGTTGATGAGAATCCAGGTACCCGATGAAGTTAACATCGAGATCGTTCTTAAGAGCTAAAAACCATTTATTTTTAACATAAAGTTTAAATGAGTAATATTTCTCATGTCAATACGGAATTTGAAGTAATTTGTGTAAGGGCTGACATATGTAGGTTTAACGGCAAGTTCAGCCTAGATGAGAAAGTGCTCA
>JBKHIX010000017.1:0-27669 GCA_046538435.1 Thermoplasmata archaeon
GTATGCTAGTAATTAGCTTTTTGATAATCAGTTTGTTTACACCTTTTGTATCTTTAATATCCAATAATAATGATAACGCAAAAGCACAAAATATGACATTAAATTCAGAGGAAGATGAATGGATAATAGATTCTAAAATATATATTAACGGATCAGATGGTAACAGAGAATTTGAAAGGGATTCTAATATTATAATTGAAGAAAATGGGGAACTGCACATAAACAACGCAACATTATCATTAATGATGGATGGAGAAGACCACACTTGGAATGTAAAAGTACAGGATGGGGGCGTTCTGAAATTATGGAACAGTACATTTAGAACACAGCCCAGGTCCGTTCAGTTAAGACCATTCCTTAAAACAGATGTGACCGCTAAAAATGGTTCACAGATTTTATTAAAAAGTAACTCCTATTTTAGATTCCCTGGATTTGTTAATATTGATAACTCCCTTTTAAAGATGGAGAATTCAACATTCGATAAATTGAAGAATGTACCCCAGTATGATTACTTGTGGGATGGTACAGGGAATGATGGTAGTTTGGATTTGGACGATAACGATGATTGTCCTAGACTAAGAGTTACTAACGATTCAAAATTTTTAATGGAAAGTTCTGAAATAAACAATTATTATGAAAATGAGGATAGTGAGTATCCGAATGAAATGGAATGGTACCCTATGGACCTAGCAACCGGTGAGATATTGGATGAAAATCTTAAGGATGAAGATAGCGAGTATTATGATATTGAAGGTGGTTCATCACTAGATGTCGAAGAATGGTATCTTTCCAATCCTATCGTTCCAGAAGAGTTTTTGGGTGAGTATCCATATATCGACCCAATAAACAGGATATCTTCTCTTTACGTTGAAATAACCTATAAAACTAAAGAAAACTATACTGGTGATGACAATTTACAGTATTGGAGTCCTGAAGAAGATGATTGGGTAACAGCCATAACACTACCATATTCAGCAGATAATAATAAGAAAGATTCTGATATATGGGAAGTTGACCTCACTGATTTTGATCTAAAATCATATGATTCAATGTCTAGATTGGTAAAAGATTTGAATGTAACCATAACCAATACACATACAGATGATAATTCAACTATACAGGTGGACGAACTGAAACTGATTTCTGCTTATGAAAATGATATATATATAGAGGATTCAGAAATCACCATAATCGACAGCTACATAGACGTGGATTTCCTGAACAGCGACACTGATCCTAGAGATGAATCAACAGAGAAAACAACCAATGAGACCTGGAGAGAGGATTCAAGGACAAAACACAGTGTATTGAGGATGAGAAATACAACCTTTAAATCATATGGATTAACTGTATCGCCAGAAGAACCGAGTGGAGGGGTACAGTATGGTGATCCGTGTCTGGTGAATGATGCAACTTCGAAAAATAGGACTTGGATGTATCGATGGTTGACTGTTCAAGTGTTGAATGAGCAGGGTGTTCCCTTGCCTGGTGCTACTTTGACAGCTGCACCAGAAAATTATGGATCTGAAGATCTTGAAAACCTTGTAATTGAGAAAAATGACCTGTATAACAATAAGGATGCTTGGTCTTATCTGAATAAGACTGGACATGGTTATTATGACACAGTTAACGATACATATGTTGCCGATGAAAACGGGGAAGTCACACTTTTCTTGACTTCAGATAGGATAAATCAGCCTGAGGATTGGCCGAACAGTAAGTTTGTAGGAAATTACAGGCTGGATGTTAATTACAGCGATGAATCACAAGATATCTATGAAGAATATTCTCACTCGATTAGTTTCTCAGCATTCCCAGCGATGAATGAATCAGCAAATAACAAATATTATGATTTTGACATGGATGTACCTTTACCTGATTTGACTTCTGAAGATTCAGACTTAAAACTATTATCTAATGGAACTCAACCGAATTTTATATCTGTTGGGGAAACTTTAGATATTAACCTTACAGTCAACAACATAGGCGATTGGAAGGCTGAAGGATTTAATGTTACTTTTTATATAAATAAATGTGATGAAGATAATCTATTAAACACATCTTATATAGATTCTTTAAACTCTCTAGAAAACACCTCAATAGAAACTCAATGGACTCCTGATTCAGAAGGAAAATATACTATCATAGGAGTTATAGATCCAGATGATAGAATCTTGGAACTCAATGAATCCAACAATATTGCTAGAAGAAATATTACTGTGGGGAACAAACCGGATTTATTGGTTGACTCAATATTCATAGAGCCGTCAGATAATGTTTTGAACAGTACTACTTTGAATATATCAGCAAGAGTTGGAAATATAGGCGGTTCAGATGCTTCAGATGTCAATGTTTCCTTCTTATACAATTCTTCAGTTAACCCAACCTATCAGTTAATAACTTATGATTTTGTAGATATAGCAGGTAATGACACCTACTTGACCACTAGTGGGTTTGAATGGGATTATCCAGGGATAGGTAATTACACTATCAAGGTAGTAGTTGATCCTAATGATGTTATAGATGAAATGAATGAGACCAATAATGAAAAAACTAGAAAGGCAGATGTTTATTCTTATCCTGATTTGACAATATCGGATCAGATATCTTTCAGAGAAAACGGTGAGGTAATCAATAGAGTTGTGAATGGTACTAAGATAGATATTGAAGTCCCTGTGTCAAATGTTGGAGGAATTGAAGCTAATAATATCAATGTTTCAATATATCTGAATGTGGTATCTGAAAATTCATTAATGAATACAACATATATTTCCTCATTAGATCCTGGTGAGGATATAGTCACATCTTTCAGTTGGGATGTAAATGTTCCTGGTGATCATAATATAATAGCTGTGGTAGACCCAAATGATGAGATCCAAGAATTAAATGAGGACAATAATACAGGGGAGAGCCAGCTGATAGTAGATGAAAAGCCAGATCTTACCGTTCAAAATATTAACTCAGATCAAGGATTCGATATAATGAATAATACAAGTATAAATCTTACAGCAGATATCGGTAACTTGGGTGGTTCAGATGTAACTGATGTGGAAGTGAGATTTACCGCTGAAGGAGAAACCACATATGAAATTGGAAGCGTAAGGGTTGATGTACCTGGTAATTCATCTATTATACAAACGCCAGTTGTAACCTGGGAAGATCCTACTACTGGAACCTATGAGATATTGGTTGAGGTTGACCCTGATGATGAATTTGATGAATTAAACGAAGATAATAATAATTTGAGTAGAACATTGACCGTTGAAAGTGAACCTGATTTAACACCGATAGATTTCACAATATCTGAACACATGATAGTAGAGGATGATATGTTATATATCAGCACTAAAATCAAAAATCAAGGAGGATGGACCGCTGAGGATGTGAATGTATCATTCTACGTTGATAGAGGTACTGACTCCGAAGCACATATTGATGAACCATTCACTATTGATTCGATCAGTCCTGGTGCTGAAAGTAGCATAATCTCTACCCAATGGCAAGCAAATATATCGATAGAACGACTTAAGCAGATTCGAACTATTTCTGTTTATATATATGATGACGATGAGGTCATCACAGATAACAATGAGGCGGAGGAAGACGTTACAATTCATACTCAATCTGAACTTTATTTTGATTCGGAAAACACTACGTATTCGCCTGATAATCTTATCCAGAAAGGTCAAGAAGTTAATTTCAGTATTGAAGTAATGAATTCTGGTGGCTGGAACGGTACAGCAGAAGTGACGTTATTAGATGGAGATACTACAATAAATCAAACTTATCTTGAGATCAATTCAGCTACCATCGAAAACCCATCTAGGTTAAGAACGAATCTAAGTTGGGTCCCTGCTTCTAGAGGATATCATGATATAAGTCTAGAAATATCTCGAGAAGGCGATGTCGAAGATAAAATGTCCTGGACTTTACCGGTATTCAGTGAGGATTATGAATATGATGTGATAGTAGATGGAAACGACACAAAGACCATAACAGATGAGTATGTATCTACAGGTTTTGTTGTGGTAGAGGATAATGGAACTTTAACAATAGGAGGTCTAAGTAGAACAACATTGTTCAGGATGAGGATGGAAAGGGACAATCAATACGGAATCATCGTTAGAGATGCAGGCAGGTTGGTTATTGATAACACACAGATTTATCCTGACGAAGCAAATCATGAATTTGAGATAAATGTGATTGACGATGGTGAATTAACTGTTAAAGAGGATACAAATATCCAAGGAGGAGTTAATATCAGATCTATCGGGGAAAATTCACCAGTGGTGAGATTTAATGATAGTGAAGTAGCTGGAGATGTAGAAATAATCGGTGGAGATCTATATATCGATAACAGTCAATTTACCTCCGAGAATATAAAACTCAATCCAAACTGGATATTTGCTCGAAATTCAACATTTGAAGCACCACTCGATGATTTTGTAGATACTAATGGAAAATTAGTAGGAATAAAAACACCACCTGTAGGTGAAGATAGAATCAAAGTGAGTGGAGAAGGCAGGATTGAGATTCATAGATGGCTTAGAGTTAATGCTGAAAGTAATGCATCTCATCCACTTGAAGGTGCTGAGATAACCATATCATCAAATGATAGAAATTACACTCGAAGTGGATATACAAATGAAGAAGGATACGTGTATCTCTCTGCACTTACTGATATAGTAATGTCTGATGATATTCCATTCGTTGGTAATTATGAGATAAGGGGAAATTACAGCGAAGAAGGTAGTATGGTGTATAGTTATGGCCCGATTATGAAATCGTTATCTAGCTATCCTTCAGGTGAGACTGAAGAAACGTTAACTCTAACATTTGAAGATGTAAGATTCCCTGATTTAGCATTAGATGACGATGATATATCTTTCAGTCAACAAGAGATAACATCAGGTCATGATCTATATATTCACGCAAATATAGAGAACCAAGGTGTAGGTACTGCAAGAAATATTGAAGTAATGTTTTATGTGATGGATGAAAACCAGAAGTATACCTACTTAGGTAGTGAAACGATAAATGAACTTGAACCCGCCGGATCTCAAACGGTCACTTATACATGGACTACTAAGATGACTAACGAGTCGTTACTTGAGGAAAGTAGAGGGATAAAAGTAGAGGTAAATCCTGATGTAGATCCATTGGATGACATAAACCCATCCAACGATTTTGCTACTTCATCGGTCCTTATTAGATCACCACCAAATCTTGAGTTCTCACAAGATATGGAATTATTATTGGATGGAACCAGTTATGAAGAGAAAACTATCAATGAAATGGACGTTCTTACAATAAAGACTCAAATATTGAATTCTGGTGGTACTGATGTTAAAAATGCTAGCTTAGAGATAACTACAAATGATATTACTATAACAAGAGAAACCATTGATCTTAATTCCATGGGTACATATAATCTCACTTTTGATTGGGAAGTCAACGTTACAGGAAGCCAGACTATCTCAATTTCGATTCAATCTTCAATGGATGACTCTCAATATTCGAACACGATCTCCAAAAATGTACAAATCGAACCAGTAGAGATACATTTCAGAGATATCACCTTACCTGAAAAACCAAAAACTAACCAGGAAGTTTCGATCAGTGGTGTAGTCGTTAATGATGAAGGTAAATCTTTGGAAGGAATTAGAGTAAACGGTTATCTTATCAATGATAAAGGAAACAGGAAAACACCTACCAAAACAGCTGTTACAAATGATAATGGTTATTTCATGATGACCTTTAAAACACCCGATGAGGGAGGAAAGTATAAAGTCATGCTAGAACCAGAAATAGAAAGCGCTGAACCTGTACAGTCAGACGAATCATTCAATGTTGAGGGAGAAGAATTCCCATGGTGGATCGTTTTTGCAGTGGTCATAATCGCTATTATCGGTGTGGTATTTGTATTGTTTTATCTGAAATTCTTCGGTGAAGGTGAATATGTTGAGTGTGGTAATTGTGGTGCTACGATACCAGCAGATTCTACTAAATGTCCTGAATGTGGAGTAGAATTTGATACAGATACTGTTAAATGTAGTGAATGCGGTGAATGGATACCAGCCGAAGCTGATTTCTGTCCAGAATGTGGTGCTGAATTCATCAAGACAGGTGAAGAGGTTGAAGAATACACGGAAAGGATGAGGGCTCAATACAAGAAGTACAGAGATAAATTTAGGAGAAAAGCGGAAGATGAAATGGGAAGAGAGCTGACAGATGAAGAATTCATGGAATGGTGGAAGGAACAACCTTCATACCTGACATTTGATGAATGGTTAGAAAGAGAAGAGACTAAGAGAAAAGAAGGTAGCATAGAATGTCCAGAATGTGGTGCTTTGAACAGTGCTGATGATGCGGTATGTCAGAAATGTGGTAGTACGTTGATCGAGATCGAGGAAGAGCCTGAGGAGGAAGAAAAAGTACCTGAAGAAGAAGGGTTTGAAGAGATTACAGGAGAAGAAGAAACTACAGAAGAAGAAGAAGAGATCGAGGAAGAAACAACAGAAGTAAAGAAAGAAGAAGAGAAACCTAATAAGAAGATAAAGAAAGTAAGACGAGTAAAGAAACAACCTAAGAAAAAGCGGGTAAAGAAACCATCTGAAAAGGAAGAGGATGAAGAAGAATCGGAGTAGGAACTTCTTCCAACACACAAACTTCTTTTATTTTTTCTATCATTTTTTTTAACTGATCGAGTCTATTTTTAGTAGGTAAAATTGAATGGCTAGAAAAATCTAATTTGAAAGCTTGTGAGTTCATTGAAGAAAGTAAATCAGGTATTTATTAGATTGAATTAGGGTAAGGAAAGTACAGTTGAGGTAAAGTTGAACATTATACATTATTACGATATGATTTTATCATCTTGAGATAGAAGAAGGATTTTTTTCTGATGAATAATCGTTGTAAGTTATCGGGTGAGTATGTTGAAAATGATGATAGTTAAAATAGGATAATTAATTTTAAAGATAGAGAAATAGGGTTGGTTTAGCCTTGTATATCTACTTCTACTTTTGAGCTTGTTACCTGTATTTCTGAAATATTATTAGGACCGAGATCTATTTCTACTAAATTTCCATTTGTAGTTATATTGAGATCAGTGCTTTCATTGAACCAATTGGCCCAAGCTTGAGGATATTCTGTATCTAAGGAGAATGTAAAATTATCATCTATAGAGCTAAAAGTACTTCTACTCCTAGACAACAGTTTAGCAGTGACTCCAACCGATCCAGCTCCACCATGTCTCGAATCGTCACCAACTAAATCGATTATACTAATTTGTATATTGTATCGGTCATCACCGACTTCATTTACAGAAATTGGTGGACTTGCTCTTAATAGAGAATCATCTCCTTGTTTTAGTATGATCGCACCGTACTCGTAAATCAAAGATTGCTGATCGAAGTATCTATTTAGGACATTTATGGATATGTTCCCACTTGCAGAAAAGCTGTAATCGTTATCGTTGTTTGAGAAGCTTATACTCATACCTTTATCTGTATCCCCCCAACTTGATTCTAGAGAGATTATCCCATAAGTTTCTTCTGCAAACATGGGTATTCCTTCAGAACCAAGCTTTATCGAGGTATATGTGGGGTAATTCTTATAATTGTTCAAGATGAGACTATCTATGTTTCCTTTCATCTGAGCAAATTGACTTTTCACTTCATCCATGTGATATGCTTCATTATCCTCCATCCACACAGGGACATACTGCTGGGTTATCAAGGAAAAGATACTTAGGAAAATAAGGAGAGCCATTATTGTACCAACTGTGGTAGCTACACCCTCTTCTGAATCTTGCATCCTGCATTTTTTAATTCCCATACGTCTCATATCTATCAAACTCCTTTAACTTAATGATCTTTTAGATTCTCCCAACTTCTCCCTCACCATTTCCATAACAGACTTTTTATCTCTATAATATGACGAGATAGTATGAGCAAAATCTTCGTAATTGATTATCTCTTCTTCTTTCAGATATTCTAAAACTTTTTTTCTCCTTTTGACTTCTCTTTCCATCTCTCTTTGTGTCCAATTTTTAGACTGTGCTACTTTACTGTATACATAACTGTGTCCGCTGTAATTGAATGAATCGTCAGCAGGATTCCACGTGTAAGCCTGGTTGGTTATGAGCTCTTCTGTATCGGGATCGACTCCAACCACCTCAGTTATAGATTTGATACGACGGACCATCTTTGTACCGACTTTAACTTTTGCTTGTAAAAGAACTATATCCAACGCACCAACTAAGGCCCTGGGTAGATTGATAGGGTCATTTTCCATCCTATTTACCATGGTCTGTACATCGTCTGCATGGAAGGTTGTATAAGCACTTTTACCAGTAGCCATAGCTTGGAACACAACATAGGCCTCTTCACCTCTTACTTCACCAACCATCAAGTATTGAGGTCTCTGTCTGAGGGCTGCTTGAAGGAGTTCGAACATGTCGATCTCACCAGCTTTCTGTCCACTTTCATCAGTTTCTCCAAAACCACTTCTGGTGAGTAGAGGCACCCAATTATCGTGAGGTAAGTTCAGTTCTCTAGTATCTTCTATACTTACAATTTTCATCTGAGGGGGTATGAATAATAGGATAGCATTCAGTGTGGTCGTTTTACCTGAAGCTGTTCCTCCACAAATAAGCATAGACTGTCTATTTTCTATAGCAATCCAGGCATAAGCCATCATTTCAGGATTGAACGTTTTAAATTGAATCAAACTTATCGGGGTATAGGGTTCTTCTTCAAATCTTCTTATAGTGAATGAAGATCCTTTTTGAGTGACATGTGTTCCTAATGTTTCCTGTAAACGTGAACCGTCAGGCATGGTAGCATCAAGCATGGGATCAGCAACTGATATGTGCTTACCACTTCTTTGAGCTAACCATACTACATAATTATCTAATACCTCCGCAGTCTCGAAGACTACATTAGATTTCATGGAACCATATTTTCTGTGAAAAACATATATAGGGATCCCAACTCCATCACATGAAATATCCTCAGGTTCAGTATCATTCATAATTACATGTATAGAACCAAATCCTAGGAAATCTCTTTTAATATAATATAAAATTCGATCTTCTGATATAGGTCTTAGAGACACATCGAGATCATCTAATATGTTGTGAACTTTATGTTCCAAATACTCTTCTCTCTCTTTCTTATCATCTATATCTATCAATTCAACTCGATCTATAACCTGATCTTTAACTGTTTTTAAAACATATTCCTCATCATCATCTAACTCAGGTTCTATTACCTCGTAAATATACTCGTTGGAAGTGTTATCATATTTAATTCTAACATACGAATAGGGTGGTTCAACCTCAGATACTTCTATTTCTTTCACACTTTCATCCGCAATTTTTGGAATTCGAGTAACTTCATTACTGTATTTTTCTTCAGGCTCTTCACTAGATTTAGGTAAATACACTTTTTTAGGTTTTTTATCACCCACAGTTAGGTTAGTAAGCGAATTTAATTTTCTTTTTAATTTTTCACTCATATCAGTAGCCATAATTATCACCTTATACCATCAAACCTAATCCTCCAAACAATATCCTAAGTGAAATAAATCCAATTAATAGCAGTATAAAGCTGTGTTTCATACCGTTAGTAATTTTGCCAGTTTGCAATACTCCTGCGACCAATCCATCACCGATACCATGGGCAAATACAGCTAGAGCAAATATGTATTTTATAACAGGGATATTCTCTGTTTGGATCTCAGCTCCCATACCTCCGCCTCCGCTGACCTGAGAGATTTCTCCACCCTGAAGTTGAGTACCAGCTTCAGCCATCTGTGAAAGGAACTGACTGCTTAAAATTATGATCACTACGATAAATACAGCGTATGATATGTAAATAACAGCTAGGTATGAAGTCATGGCTATCTTTTGTTCATCTTCAGACATATGTACCTGTTTAGCATCTTTAGATACCATGTTCAGTACATCTGCCACATTACCACCTGCATCGTTTGCTTTTATTATTATCGCTACAACTCTGTTAACAAGCGGTGTATCTACCCTTTCAGCGAAAAGATTTAACGCTTGGTTGGCTGGCACACCCCATTCTATCTGGGCTGCCATCTTTTTGATTTCAGGTGTTAATTTGCCGTACCTACCAGAAGATGAGACAACTATAGCATCTGCTAAGGTCATACCAAATCTCCCAGCTTCAGCCACATCTCTCAGAAAATCAGGCAATCTTCTTTCTATTTTCTCTATTTGTTTCTGTTTATAACTTACATAAAACCCGAAAGGACCAAAGAAAGCCATAGCAGCTATCATAGCCCAATCTAGAGTCTCTAATGGTAAATTGATATCAGGAGGCATTTTTGGCCTTGTACTTGGATCCCCCGCAACTTCAGGTTCTGACATAGGGACATACTGTATATCAATGAAAGCTAGAGCTAAGAATATTATACAAAGAACTATCGAAATCATCAATATTTCCTTTGTGTAACCAAGGGATAGTACTCTTTCCAAACCACTCTTTCTTTCATTTTCCATCATTATCACTAATCCTGATTAATCAACCAAATTATTCCAATGAATCCAGCTTGGGCACCTGGGATCATTATCCCAACAACCGCATAAAGTAAAGGTATAGGATCTCCTCCACCCATACCTCCCATCAGAGACATAATAGCCATTATAACAACTAAAAATAATGGGAAAGCAACTACAACTGTTACGAATGATTCAGCCATCATTCCTAAAGTTTCCATATTCTGTTGAACCATCAATTCCCTCTCATTTTGATATTCTTCCAGCTTGCTTTTAAAGTAAGGTTTCAGCTTACCACCAGAACTTGATGTGGTTATGACACCCTGCAGGAATTCTTGGAACTTATCGGAAGGACATCTGTCTGCAGCTCTCTGCATGGCCGTCAATATGTCTATACCTAGCAGTTCAGTATCTCTAGTTATCCATCTAGCTTCCTCACTCACTTCGCCATATAGTGGTTGTTTAGATAATTCTTTGAAAATAAGGTCTATATTGATATCAGCCGATGACATCGATGCAATAAAACTCATAGCATCTGAAAGTTTCTTATCTATCTTCTTTCCTCTGCTTTGGGCTTTCATCCCAGGAGCAGCCATCAAACCAAAATATGCAGTAATCGGTGGAAAAACAGCTATAATTCCACCTAATATATATCCGAAAACACCGATCATAGATGCTAACATTGGGCCAGCTATCAGACCAGCGGCAATACCTGCTATCAATGCAAATATAGTACTCATCCAAACATATGCTATATATTCCTCGACCCTTATTTTCATGTGTGCTTCTAGTAGGTCATGTTCAAGGTCAGATTCATCTAAATCCTTATCTTTGATAAATGGCCCCATTATCTTCCAGCAGAATTGTTTTAAAGGTGAGAGGTCAAGATATTCTGGGACTACTGATTTTGGTAACTTTATCATATGAGGCCCATACTTTTCTATTTTATCACTGGGTTTTACCCTTTTTGTAGATGAGAAAGATCCACGCTTAAATTCAAACCCTTTAAAGATATTTTTAATTTCTACCATCCTCACCCTCCTTTTTTCTTCTAATCCTTGCTAAAGTTTCATCAGGTTCTTTATAATAAGATGTAACAATTTTAGATGTTTCCTTATAGTGGGTTAAATTTTCGTCCACTAGATAATTGATAACTTCGATCCTGTCTTCAAATTCTTCCATCATCTCTTCTTGTGTATAGTTTTTCATAGCCTGGATAGAATCAAAGTTGAAGCTGTGTCCTTTGTAAATAAAATCATCATTTTCTCTCTGCCATTCAAAAACAGTATTGGTTATCAACTCGTCACTTTCTGGCTCGAAACCAACAATTTCCGTTATTTCTTCTATTCTTCTCACTTCTTCATCGTTTACTCTTGCAAAAGTCTGGATAATTACGAAATCTAGTGCAGTAAGTAAAACTCTAGGACAATTTATGGGTGGGTTTTCTAATCTGTGGACCATGGATTCTACAGAATCAGCGTGCATAGTGGAATAAGTTGTGTGACCAGTAGCCATCGCCTGGAACATGGTGTGTGCTTCTTTACCTCTAACTTCGCCCACGATGATATAATCTGGACGCTGTCTCAAGGCATTACGTACAAGATCATACATGTTGACCTCACCAGGAGCTCTACCTTTACCCTTACTCATTTCAGCTCCAGCACGCGTAGTACTTGGGATCCAGTTTTCGTGAGGAAGGTTTATCTCCCTTGTATCCTCCAGAGAAACTATTTTTAGTCCCGGTGGGATGAATAGTGTTGCAGAATTCAAAGTAGCTGTTTTACCGCAGGCTGTACCACCTGCAACTATCATGGACATGTTGTTTTCTACCATCAACCACATGTAAGCAATCATCTCTGGATTCGCTGTATTGTAGTTGATAAGTTTAACGGGAGTGAAAGGTTCTTTCTTGAATCTTCGTATGGTTATTGATGACCCCCTCGTTGATACTTCTTTAGCATATGTCGCTTGAACTCTGTGTCCCTCACTTGTTGTTCCATCTAATATTGGATTGGACACAGAAGCTTGTTTATTACATCTCTGACCAAGTTGAATAATAAATGAATTTAAATTTTCTTCGTTTTCAAATTTTATGTCTGTTCTGATAGATTCATATTTAGAATGATAAATGAATAAAGGTATGTCAATACCATCACATGATATATCTTCTACGTATTCATCACTCATCAATACATCTAATGGACCAAATCTAACGTAATTTCTAACGATGTGATAAATAATCCTTTTTTTAGAAACCTCGTTGATCTCGATTCCTCTACTTTTAATATAGCTCTTGATAGCTTCCTCTATAAACTCTTCTTTATCTTTCTTTTCCATTGTTTCCCATTCATAGGATAAAGTACGATCTAGTGTATCTGTTATTTTATCTTTCATCTGACGTTCTTCCTCAGATAGTGTGGGTTCGATCGCTTGATAAATATATTCCTTACGGGAGTCGTCAAAAATAATCCTAGAATAACTAAAAGGTTCTCTTATAGGAATTATCTCTACCATATTCCAACTATCACTTTCTAATTCTGGTAATTTAGTGTATTCTGATATCCATTCACCTTCTCTCTGACTTTTTTCTTTTTTGCCTTTGACTTCTTCACGTGATAATTTAATTCTTTTCGGTTTTTTTTTCGTAAAACTATTTGGTCCAAAAATAGAACTCAATTTATCTTTTGCATCGTTTTTGAAATCTGTTATTTTTTCTACAGGGCTGGCCACTCAGACCACATCTCCATATTACTTATATATTTAACACGCCGCTCTAAAAGAACTTTTCCCTAAAATCCTTAATCAACCAGCGTATCCTATCAGCATTAAGTTACTGAACCTTGAAATTGCAAATTATAGTAATGCCTTATTAATATTTATATGTGTTGGTTTTAATTAATTCAACCTTCTCCTACCCAAGAATTTAATTTCTGTTCGCTATCCTCTGGACCTCTAACGAATATGATGTCTCCATCTTCAAATTGAAAATCTTTTTTAGGCCCGTAATACCAATTCCTTCCTCTTTTCACAGCTACAACCCACATACCGATTTCACTTGCGATCTTTGTTTCTCCTATCGTTTTCCCATCCAAATAAGAAGACTTATTTACCATCTTTTTCAGCATCACCACATCGCTTTCTTCTAAGCTCTTTTTTATCACAGGGTGTAAATCAATGTCTCTGAGGACAACATCTGCTATATCTAGTGCGCAATCAGCAAATCTTTCGATCGCATCTGCCATTTTGATGAGTATTAAACTTCTATCTGTATCTACATCATCATCATTGCATTTTTCTATCGCCTCTCTCTGGATGTAATCATACAAATGGTTGATCTGATCCTCCAACTCGATGACTTCTTTTGCGATATCTCTATTATGATATAAAAGCGCTGAATAAGCGAGATCAAGCATCAATTCGGATTTGTTTTTCATCTCGATCAATTTTGTTTCTACGTTTTCCATACTATTATGCCTCCCATCTTTTTTCTCCATGAGCTATTGGTTTTAATTCCTTATATCCCTCCTCGACCCCTCTTGTGATCAATATATCGTCCCTCCTTAAAAGCGTATGACCATTCGGGCCATATATCCATCTGTCCTTTCTTCGAATAGCGATTATTCTGATACCAGTGACTGATTCCAGATGTAAATCACCGATTTTTTTGTTAACCATATCTGATTCTTGTGATACTTTTAAAGTATGTATCCTTTCATCAGCTTCTCTCATTATGTGAGGTAATAATTTTTTTAGTTCAAGATCCATATCTAGTAGTTTTACCATATCTTCAGAAGCGTCAGACAATTTTTCAGCAGCAGATGCGATCTGAAGTAAACCGCTGAGCTGTTCAGCATCTTCGATTGTTCTTGCGCTAAGCATACATTTGAGTCTGATCTGATACATCATTTTATCCATTTCAGATTCAAGATGTCTGACTTCCTCAGCTAGATCTTCATTTTCAAAGACTATACCTGCATAAGCTAGGTCTGATATCAATTCTGAATTGTCTTTCATCAAAGTCAATAGTTCCCTCACATTTGTATCTTCATACTCTATAATTTCGTGTTCTTCCTCAAGTTCCTTTCGTAATTTGCTAAGCTTCATAATATCACCAACCAGATCATAAACAATAGCGAGCCGATACCTATAAAATCCCCAGTAGTGGTGACTATAGGAGTTAGTACATTGTCAGGATCTAGTCTTTTTTTGACTGCCAGGAGACTAACGATAATTGTTATTATGATTATGAATATAGTTAACAATATTCCTGCACCTAAAACTATTATAAAAAGTTGATATGCGATAATTCCAAGGGGTAATACAAGTGATGAACTAGCTACACCTAGAGCAAGGAAAAGATATACACATCCTCCTAATATCGAGGAGATCAAAATGTTTTCTCTCATCTCAATATCTCCTAGATTTGGTTGGATATAACCCGAATGAAAGCCTGATGATATCCTTGCACCCAACACGGTTCCTAAATTCCCTCCTACGGCGTTTATCACTGGCAATAGAAATAACAATATGGGTATCTCTACTAATAGCGTATTAATTGAATTTAAGATTTGTCCTCCAGCGACACCGATAAATGCGGTCATTGCTAAAATCGGTGCACTTTCCTTGAAAATGGCTTTCCAGTCATAACTCACCATAATAAACCCCCTATCAATATTGAGTATGTAAATAGTATAGTTAAAGAAAATACGTCACCTAGAGTAGTTAATAAAGGACCAGTTATGTTATCTGGATCTATTCCCCATTTAACAGATAAAACGATTATAAAAAATGCTATGAAAGATAATAGCAAGCCTGATGTCAACCCTGTAGCAATAGATATGAGGGATAAACTTAATAGAATTTTAAAAGAGGTTTCAAAACCTATTACGAAACTTGTTATCATATAGAAAATTGGTAAAAGAATTGAAACAAAAACACTCAATGAAATAGAACTTTTAAGATTTTCTTTAACAATATTGGAAGTGATGTTATCTTCAATAAGGCCTAGGTGAACTGCTGATCCCAATCTTGCCCCCATTGCTGAGGTTATATTACCTCTCATCCCAATGACTGCAGGGACCAGGGCTATGAGCCCAGGAATAATTTCAATTATGTCAGCCATATGGCCTAAAATATATCCAGAAAGAGATCCACCTAAAGCACAGAGAAGAAGAACAGGAAATGTTTCCAGAAATACCTTTTTTTTATCCATTCAAAAATAGTAAGAGAAAAGTCCTTTTTGTATCTTTTTATCCTCAACAGGAAAAGGGTATAAATAGTGCATCGATATCGAATTGTGTTCGATCGAATAAAATCCATACTTTATAGTTATGGGGCGATGGCCCTGTTAGCTATGATCACTGGCGTATTGACAGGAGGTTTCCCAGCATATACGGATAAGATCACTCTTCTATCTTTATTAGTCATTATGACATTGTCAACAAGGGAAGTCAAATTCACTGAATTAAAAAGTATAAAGGGACATCTGAAAGATTTTTCGATATCTTTCTTAGCCAATTATTTATTTTTAACAATCGTCTTGATAGCTTCAGCATATCTTATTTTTGACGATGTTAAGATTATTCAGGGATTGGTAGTGTTTGCTTTAGTCCCTTCTGCCATAGCTGTCATACCATTCACTAAGATGCTTAAAGGTGACCTGGAGTTATCTTTGATCTCGAGTTCACTTCTCTACATGTCATCTTTGGCCATAGTGCCTTCAGTATTGTTCCTTCTGTATGGGAGCAGTATCGGTTTTTTACAGATACTTAGATACTTATTTTTGATGATAGTTATACCTTTAATCATTTCAAGAGTTCTTCTTAAGGTAGGTTATACTGAGAGAGAATATGATAAAATATTTGTGAACCTCTCGTTTTTCTTACTCATATTTGGTTTCATGGGTGCTAATCAGAGCTATTTCTTTTCTGAAACGGCCATATTGGTTCCGATATTGTTAATAGGATTTATAAGAAGTATTGGGACTGCTTCGATAACAAGTTTCATCGGTAAATATATGAAAATACCGAATCAAAAATTGAAAAGTTATGTTCTTTTTTCGGGTTATAAAAATGGGGGACTAGCAGCAATGTTGGCTGTTGCCCTGTTTGGAAGCAGAGCTAGTTTTCCGATCGTTTTGCTTTTCCCTTTTGATATGATTTTGATAATATACCTGAAAAGGTATATCTTTAAGGATTCTAGTCCCAACTGAGTCTCCTTGCCCTACGTTCTTCTTTTGTCGCTTTTTTATATTCTTTATAATGCTCTTTACATAAGTATGCATTAGTACTATCAGTATCAATTTTAAGATCAGTTTTATCCATAACTTTGCTCTTTGAGACAGATTTTTTCTTTTTCTCGTCGCAACCTTTTACGCTGCATGTTTTCTTACTTCGCCTTTTACTTTTCCTTTTATGCTTCAATTCGCACACCAGTTTAGTAAAGTAGAATTTATTAATTAATATTTTTCCAAAAAGTTATGGAAAGTACCCAAAAAAATATTTATAGGGGTGCCCTCATCACTTCGACAATTCCTATCGTTACTAAATGCGATGTTCAATAATGGAGGAACTGTAAATGAAAACGAGAACAGTTAATAAGCTATTTGCTGTCCTGATGGTGTTTTTAATGATGCTGTCAGCGACAATGGTACTGCAATCGAGTGCGAAAGCAGAAGAAAACCACACGGGCACTGTTGAAGGTATTGTAAAGACCCAAGACGGGGCCTATCCATCTGGATTAGAGGTTAATCTGATAGATATATCACAAGATGAAGTGCTCACAACCTATACTGAAAGTGGAGGTTATTTCAGATTTGATGATGTCAATCCAGGCCATCACATAGTAAAGATACCATCACAGCAACAAAATGATGAAATGGTTATATTCAAGGAACAATCTGAACCATTCCAAATTGATGACGGTGACAATGTAGACAGAGGATTTATAGAAGTGGAATCAGCTGATTTGGATTATACTGTATCTGGCGAAGTAACAAATTCAAAAGGTGAAGGCATACCTGAAACCCAGATAATTTTGACGGATACTGAGAATGAATTTACCAAATCATATTCATTGATTGATGAAGAAAATGGCACTTATGAGTTTATGGCTTATGAGAGTGAATTTATTTTAAAATTTAAGGCACCAAATTACAAACCTTATACGAGGATGTTAGATGTAAATGAAACATTTGAACTTCCTGAAATAACGTTGAAAAAAACACCTACAAAACCGGTGATCAGCGGTTTCTTATGGGAATCCGGTGGAAGCGGAGTCGATACACCTATTGATCTAACTATATACAATGAGACTAGAGACGTAATATTACATGAGAAAATAAGTAAAGGCCCTTATTTTGAAATCGGTGCAGTTGAAGGTGAATACACTATAGTTTTGAAAGCTGAGGGATACAAACCTAAAGTTATACAGGAGAACGTAAATAAAACAGATTATGACCTTGGAAAATTAACAGTAGAAACATCAAATAAAGAGGGAATATCAACTGAAATACAAATAAATAATGATTGGCAGGGAATTCAAGTTAATAGAGAAAGAACAATAGAACCAGGATCAGTCTTCGAAGCTATGGATTACGAATACCTGGGCAGCTTGAAGATGCAGATCGATTTTGCCTTTGGCAACAGAGACTTAACAGTCAGTCAATCCGAAATAGAAACCTTTAGAAATCAGTGGCTGGAAAATAGAGAAGGAGGAATGAAGTTCACTCAAAATTTGATAACTGTCGGTGATACAGACTATGAACAAATATCAAGCACTGTTAATGCAGACCTTTCAGGATTAGAAGGATCTGTAATGAACCCTCTAGAAAGTGATATTCAGGTGATTTCAGACATAGAATATACAGCTTACGAAGAGATAGATGAAGGGGATCAACACATCGTCGATCTTATGGTTAAAAATGACTACACTTTCGGTAATAAAAGGGATTACACATATACATTGAACTTACCAGACGGATATGAACGTGTGAAATCTGAACAAGAGATAATTCCATCTTCTGTAGATGTAAGTGGTTACACTGATATAGATATGGATCCACAAGAAGGCGAAGGAAGATCTCACGTTAGATTTGATATCAGAAAATCTGAAGAAGGTGAAGCATCAATAGTCCTTGAAGAGGCAGGAAATGTATACCTAAAAGAAGATGATTATTACATAATCAGGCAGGGCACAGAAGTAAAAGGTGAAGGACATTTTGAAGATCCAGTCAGCGAAGCAGAGTCATACACCTGGTATCTAGGAGAAGAGAAATTAGATATCGAAAGTGATGACTTCACGTACACCTTTACAGGTGCTGGTGAAAAACCGCTAAAGTTAGTTGTGAAAGATACTGGAGGAGGTGAAGTAACCGCTTCAGTCACAGTGATGATTGACGGTGAAGGTCCAATAGGTACAATAACTGCTGATAATACAACCGTGGATGAAGGACAAGAAGTAGTATTCAGTGCTAGCGAATTCGTGGATGAAGGAGAAATCAGAGATTACGAATGGAATTTCAGCGATGATAGTGATCAGGAGATGGGTGTGAATGTCACACATGTCTTCGGATTATACGGTACTTATGATGTAAAAGTGAACGTAACTGACGTAGTTGGAAACTGGAATGTTGAATCGAAACAGATAACTGTCAAAGATATAACAGACCCTGTACCTAAGATGAAGTTGACCCAGGATGACGAAGAGATCAGTGTTGATGAGATAGAAAAAGGCAAAGAGGTGACTTTCAACGGGTCAGAATCCTACGATCCTGCAGGATATGAGGGTGATAGAACACCTGCTGATGAACTCAATATTACATGGATGATCGAAGGGCCCAATATGGAAGAAGAGGTAGAAGGTACAACATTTACCCATACATTTGAAGAGATGGGACAATTCACATTGAAGATGGATGTTGAAGACCATGCGGGTAATAATAAAACCCTAACTAGAGAACTCAGCGTATCACCTGGTCCTATACCAAATCTAGAACTCACTCAATTGAGTTTCTCGAAAAATAAACCTAAAGAAGGTGACAAGGTAACAATCACAGCAAACGTAACCAACTATGGAACAGCTGATGCAGAATCGATAACTGTTCAGCTAAACGATGAAGTGTTCGATGGAAAGATCACATTCTATGATGGAGACGAAGAGAAAGATGATACAATACCTGAAGGTGAAAACAGACTCATCAAATTCGAATGGGAAGCAGGCAGTGAAGGAAAGAAAAACATAAGAGTCAACATAACTGACGCTGAAGAACCAACATCAGGTGGATATACCAGAGATAATTCGATGCAAAAAGAGATAAACGTTCAACCACCGGCATGGAGAGAATACATAGTATACGCACTCATACCAATAATAATAATCGGTGTTTCTGTAGGATTGTACTTCTACAGAGATAAATTCCAAAAGTAAAACCCTTTCTTTTTTTAATTATTAATTTTTGAAGATCACATCTTTTCTGGAGCTTCTATACCCAATGTGTATAATACGTTTGAAATCACGTTTTTGAATCCTTTGACCAATAATATTCTTTCTTCTTTCTTGCTCTCAGATTTTAATACAGGATAATCTCTATAGAATTGATTGAATTCTGCTGCCAACTCGTAAGCGTAATTGGCTATCTTGTGTGGGGATTTCTGTTCCTTTGCTTCTAATATTGTCCTCGGAAATTCAGCCATCTTTTTTATCAACATAATCTCTCCTGGCTCTTTTAGATCAATATTTTGGTCTGATAAGCTTAGTAATTTATCCACATCTCCATCATATTTCCTCAATATACTGCCTGCTCTAGCGTGAGTGTACTGCATAAAAGGAGCACTGTTTCCCTGAAAATCCAAAGCTTCTTTCCACCTGAAATCTATGGGTTTACCAGGTTGTACTTTTATTATATTGTACCTTACAGCACCTAGTCCTACCTTTTCAGCTATATCTTCAACAGCTTCTTCGTTCAGGTCATCCCTTCTCTTTAGAATTTCTTCTTTTGCCTTTTCATGGGCTGTGTCCATGAACTCATCTAGAGTTACATATTTACCTTTCCTAGTCGACATCTCTTTTCCTTCAAATGCTACGAAAGAATAGAATATGATGTCTGGAATAGGTGATATATTTAAAGCTGATAGTGCATCCTTTAAGAATTCACCATGAAGTTTGTGATCCTCTCCTAGAATGTTCACCAATTTGTCAGAATTCTCAGATTTCCAAATGTGATAGGCGATATCTCTAGCGGGGTAAAGGTTAGTTCCGTCTTCTCGGGTTAAGAATGTTTTGTTATCCCTCTTTTCAAAATAAAGGGCATCATCTTCATGGTTTGATTCTTTTAGTTTCTCTATTTTCTTTATAACATCCTTGACCGAACCATTTATTATGAATTCAGATTCGTTCTTAAAACTGTCAAGAAATATATTCAAACGTGATAATGATTGTGTGATACCAGCTAAGACTTTCTCAGAACTGTCTTGGAATATTTTGAATATGTCTTGATCTCCCTTCTCCATCCGTTTGATTATATCTCTGATTTCATCCTCTAAAGTTTCATCCTTTTTTAGAAGACGACTGCCTTCCTGATAGTATCTAACGATATCATAATCTATCTTGTCCCTTTCAGGAGATGGTAAATCATCTTCATCTAAGTTCATCCTTCCCCACGCAAGTATTGCCATCTGTCTACCAATATCATTAACATAATACTGTTTTTCAAGATCATATCCTGCCATCTCATAGATTCTCGCGACAGTATCTCCGATTATTGGGTTTCTTGCTCTACCAACATGTAAAGGACCGTTCGGGTTTGCGCTCGTATGTTCGACCAGCAATTTTTCATTCTTATCAGATAGTTTTCCAAATTTTTCATGTTTAAGGGATGCTTCGATGGTATTTTCTATTAAATATTCTTCATCGATATTAAAATTGACATAAGGGCCAGAATCTTCTATATGACCTGTATCTAATTCAATATTGTTTGCAATATCCTCTGCGATATCGGTAGGAGTTTTTTTCATTATAGATGCGAAGGAAAAGCATGGCATAGCATAATCCCCTCTTTCTTTCGATGGTATTTCAATAGGAATATCGATATTTTCATTCAAATTCAAATATTCACGGACCTTCTTTTCTATTTGCTGTTTGAATTTGATGTACACGTATTCCATCTATAATCCCTCTCAGTTAATTCTAAACCTTAACAGTGCGGCTATTCCTCCAAAGGCGTTAAGAAGTAACTCCCCTTCTTCAGATTCTCCAGATATGATTTCCACTTCTGACCCTACCTGTTCAGCTTCTTCATAAATATCATCTATAATGTCCTGTTTCTCTAGAACCTCGAAATTAGCACCACATTCAGGGCATTCTTTCTCTTCAGGGTCTTTATTCTTTTTAATATTGAATTCATCTTCATAACCACATTCAGGACATTTCACTTTTACTCTTTTCTTGTTAATATCTTCAGAGATAAGGACTGTTTCTACAGCACCCATTATAAGGGCTTTTCTTACTTCTTCTTCTCCATAAGCTGCAAGCCCACCCTTCGGGTCCTTAATCTCTTCCATAAGTTTGTTCACAAGCTCTTTTTCCTTCATAACTTCAAGATCAGAAAGAGTTTCCTGTGCCTGCTGCATCAATTCTTTCAAACCGTACTCGTCTGTATAGCCTGTGTTGAACGTATCGATCATCTTCTTTTTAAGTTCATGATGAAGGAAATCTCCTTCTGCGAATTCATCTTTTGTATGACCTGGGCCCCCGATAATTAAACCATCTATATCTTCTTGGAGCAGAAGACCATTTGCTTTCTCTCCTACTTTTTTGAAATATTTGTGAGCAGCATCTTCTATCAAACGCTCGAACCTTTGAGCTGATTGCCCACCTTTAGAGTGCTTGCTCGGGATGAGCGATTGAATATTTATTAGTGTATCGACCTTTCTACCTCTCAATATTCCTATAGTAGCCTCACTTCTATCTACCACGATAAGACCGTATTTATCTTTCTCTCCCACCATATCTTTTAGAGGTTCTAAATAGAACTCAGAATCACATCTGTAAACAAAAGTTTCAATCGGTCTAGGTGGTTCAACAGTTTTGGAAATCATTTCAGTCTGGTCTCCCTGAGCAGATACTTCACCCACGAAGAATATTATACCATTCTCAGGAGATTCCTTGAAATATTTTAGTTTTGATAAAATAGATTTTAATGCACTCTGGACGTGTTTACGAGTAGACTTCGATTTGATATTTGAACTTTCTGACATCTCATCTCTTAGGTAGGAAGCAACATCAGAGATCTTTTTGTCTGGAGGGATGTATAATGAAATAAGTTCAGTTCCCCTTCCAGTATATTCTTTTATATCTTCAAGTGCTTTCTTGAAGTCGTACTCATCCCTTTTGGACATTTCCATAATTATCAGATTCCAGTTGGAAAGAAATGATTGGGTATTAAAAAGGTTTCGTAGGTATTAGACTATATCGTTTGTAAAAAGTAGATTATCAGATATATTCCCACAGCGATCATTATTGATGCGGATATTTTGTTTATAAGTCCGATATGTTTTTTGATTTTATCAGCGATAGTATCTTTTAAGACCATGGTCATCACTGAGAAAGATATCATGAGACCTGCCATAATGCTGAAGTAAATTAATATGACCACGAGAGCTGAATACAGACCATCTGCCAACCATGATGAAAGCACAATAGCTATGAATACTGGAGCAGTACATCCAGCTGCTGCAGAACCGTAGCCCATGCCATATAAGAATGGTGATGTTGTGGTTTTACTTGAAGATGGTTTTTTACCCATCATGTATTTAACTTTATTTTTTAGTAAAGTGAAATACCCTCCTATATCAATATCTTTTAGGAGTAAAAGACCTAAGATTAGTATTAATATACCAACGATAAGTTCTAGGTATGGTATAAATTGTGATATCCAGTAACTTCCACCGATTGCTAGGAATCCAATGAGACCAAATATTGTAACCAAACCGAACGCTGCCTTTAGACCCAGGCTAAGCCCACTTTTGATAGATCTGCTTTTCTCTTTTTTTCCGGTTATATAATATGCTATGAATGAAGGGAGCAGAGGGAAAGCACATGGAGAGAAGAATGAAGCAAATCCACCGAATATTGCTAAAGTGTAGATTCCATAATCTTTAAGATCGATCCTAGTATTTTCACCACTGATAGTTTGGTCCAATTGATTTTCTAGCTCATCTTTTGAAACCACCCCGTCCTTGTCGAAATTTAGGTATCCATCTTTATCTATTATTACGGTTTTTGGAACGGTAGATCCTTTGAATCTATTAACGAAAATGTTCTCATCTCCACTTCCGACCATCCATGGAATATCTCTGTCTTCTTTGTACTGTTTTAATCTAGATATAGAACTGTTGCTCACGTCTATGCTGATGAAGATTACGTTCTCTTCATAATCATCGTATATATCTTTGAGATTGCTTTCAAGTTTTTTACACTCACTGCAGAGAGGAGTCATAAAATCTATAAGTACCGGTTTTCCTTCTTGGTTTGAAAGTTTGAAAGTACTGTTCTCTGCTGTAGATACGGTAAAATCCGGTGCTTTTTCAGCAGCGTTGACTAAACTAGTCGATATCAAGATAGAGATAACGAATATCACTAAGATCATTAAGATCTGCTTCTTCCATCGGATTTTCATCAAAAACACAAAACCGTTTTGATTATTTAAATCTGTTGGATTTCATTCTAGTATGCAACAGATATAAATGGTTGCTAGGTAATCAAATAGTGAATGGATGACAAACTGAAGATTACTTGTATTATCATTCTAATAATCATGTGGATAGTCGCATTGAGTGGTTTAATACCTATGCCATCTTATTCCTGGTTGGTACTGACAGTTATCACATTGATAGTTTACTTTGTTTTAACTCGTTATCATTCTTACAGAAAAGGGGATATGGAAGAGGTTGTGCAGGATATGGAAGATTATATGGAAAGAAAGGCGGAGGATACTGAGATCGAGTTTGAAGGTGTTGAGCGGGGAGAAGCAACTTCAAACGAAGAGAAAGAAGAGGAACAGAAATATGATTTCGGTGATGATGTAAAGATAATTAAGGAATGATTTTTATCGCATGATTATGAATGCCTCCTAAAGTATATATATATACTAATAATTATGTTAAGAAGGAATAATTATGTTAAGAAGGGTTAGATATGATAGGAAATGAAACATTGATGTTCTGGTTCTATCATTTACTGATAGTATCTGGATTCTTTGTATTATCATTTGTAGGTCATTGGGCTTACTGGAGATGGAAAGGTGAGTACGATAAATCCATGGAAGATTGGAATATATTAGCAATCTTTGGTATAGTGATAATACTGATTCCTTTGTTCGCAGGTATATTTACAGGAGATATTTTTGAAGCAACTTTTGAAGATCTTATTCCCATTCTCATGTATATCACATTTGGATTTCTAGCCATATTCTTCATATTTCTTGGTTCAGTATTGGCAAAGAAGATTGCTTTACCGATTGAGGGATAGATAAATTATAACTTAAAATTGTTGAAAATGGTAGAGTTAAAGTAAAAAGCAGTCTGGTAACACTAAATAACAAGTTAATATATTTGAGAGGTATTTTATTGGACAACCAATGGTTAAAAATGTTAGAGGAATAGTTTTCTATTCGATCACTTCATCAGCAGTCTTCTCTCCCTTTTCGTATTGATTCACGGTGGCACCGATCTCTACTCCCTTCTTTTTAGCCAACTGATATATTTCATGTACGCTTGTGTCAAGTAGTTCTGAACCTCTAGACATCGATATCCTTCCATTTGAGATTAATTTTAGGATATAGTCCTCTGCACCTTTATACATCAGCTGTCTGAGAGCAGTAGATTTATCTATATGTTCTTCAGATGATGAATTCAGCTCAGGTAAGGATAGATTGAAAGAAGAGGTCGAAGCTGAGTCTGTAGCTTACATTGTGGGCTCCAAGTTCGGTTTAGACATGATTAACTCTTCTTTCTACCTAGCATCCTATAAAGCGGATAGAGAGGCATTTGAGAGCAGTTTGCAGACTATCGCGGAAGTATCTTCTGAGATCATCAGTGGGATAAGGGGTGATCACTGATGTCTAGCAGTAAAAAGGAGGGTCCTACCACTCCTGTTTTGACTGAAAGTAATCCTACATCTAATCCGAATTTTACTGAAGATGTTGATAGTACTCCGAAGCTTACATATCCAAGAAGTGAGTTGAGGAAAAAACGATGATAGAGAATTTAGACCCTGACGATCTTTCATCATTGAGGGAAGTTGATAACTGGATCAACTGGATCTATCGGGATGGGAAAAAACTTCCTGTAGGTTCGAATAAGTCTAAAGTACTTCATCCAATAAATGCTCTAGACAAAGATAATCAGATGAGTTTCGAGGATGCATACAGGTCTGCTCAATATAGAACATACATAGGTTTGGGATTTGTGTTCAATGAAGATGATGATTTTGTTGGTATAGACCTGGACGACTGCATATATTTTGAAGAGATGGATATAGAGATGATGGAATTGGTTGAAAGATTAGATTCCTATACTGAGATATCACCATCTGGTAAGGGTTTACATATTATAGTAAGAAGTGAGAATATAGAGGGTCTGAAGACAGTTAAAAATTCTGAAAATGGTGTGGAGATATATCCTAAAAAGAGATTTTTCACGATAACTGGTGATGTGATCAATAAAGTGAGTAATATACCTTACAGAGATGAAGACCTTTCGAAGGTTATAGATAAATACAGAGTTAAGAAAGAAGGATGTAGTTCCGGAAGAAAATATAGGAGAACAAGACCTAAATTTGATAAATTAGAGGATGAAGAACTGCTTGAAAAGGCATTCAATTCAAAGGTGGGAGACAAATTCAAAAGGTTGTGGGAAGGCGATATATCTGATTATCCTTCACACAGTGAAGCGGATCTTGCTCTTTTATCGTATTTAGCCTACTGGACCAATTGTGATAGGGATCAGATGGAGAGGTTGTTTGAACGATCTGGTTTAGTTAGGGATAAATAGAGAAATAGGAAGGATTATAGGGAAATGACCATTGAGAAGGCCCAAAAATAATACATTTGTTACAACTTACTAAGAATAATAAGAATTTTAAGGTATTTAAAGCAAAATATCCAGAGAATAAAAGCGATTGCATACTTGTACAAGTATTAAAAAAAAAGATTTAAATAAAATAATATCATCACCTTTTTCGAGTAAGGTTGATAATAATGGAAACCAAATGATTAAAACTCTTGGTTTGTTTAGTCATAGCAGTGCTGGTAATGACAGTGTATTCACCAGTTTTTGGTACAGCTGATCCATCAAATAAAAAAATTGAAAATAATAAAGTTGAAAATAATATTCCATCTTTTGAGGGCGATGAAGATACTAATAATTTGAATGTATTTATAAAAGAGGGAAAAGTTAGTGATGATGATACATCTGATGATGATATAAGTTTGAAAGAATCATCTTCGACAGATTTTGAATCAGATGGTTTATCGGATAAAACCGAAACGACAGAAGCGGAAGATAAAAAGTTAGATGAAGAAGATTTTGATAAAACTGAATTTGAGACCAATTCTGTTATCGATTTAGAATTCGATAGAAAATCATACGAAAATCTATTCTGCAGTAGAGCGTGTATCGAGTTAGAAGTTGTAGGGTCATACAATATCAAAGATCTGAAAGTAGATATGGGGGATGATGGTGAGATAGATTGGGAATCTATTGATTCTGTTGATGAAGATGTAAAGTTCGGTAGGATGAAGACCGGTTTGAACGATTATTTCTTTGAGAACTATCTTAATGAAGATGATAAGAAAGTTTCCATACCTATCAAATTTGTATCCTCTCAAGATAGAAGGGTCAGGATAAAGAGTGCTGATATACTGTTCGAGGGAGTGAATACAGACCCAAAGAAAGCCGATAGCAATGATGATGGTTTAGTAGATGGATGGAAAGATGTCGATGGCGATCTAAAGTATGAAAGAAAGGGAGAAGACGGTGTTTTAGGTACAAAAGATGATGAAATACCTGGTGCTTTAGCTTACAATTTCGATCCGACCGAAGAGAATTATCTCGGTAAAAAAGGTAGAGTAGATTGGGGAAGGTACA
>JBKHIX010000001.1:0-68377 GCA_046538435.1 Thermoplasmata archaeon
ACATCCAATGTACTTCAAAATCTTCACCATCCATAGCAGATTGTAGATTTTCTTCTGTATCTCCAACCTTTTCTAATTCCTTAAAATGATTGGTTGCATGTACTCTTTCTGCATAAGCTATCGCCCTGAACATCCGAGCGATGTTTGGTTTTCCTTCTCTTTCAGCCACATCACTGAATATCAAGTACTTCATGTGTGCCTGAGACTCTCCTGCATACGCTTCTTCTAAAGACTTATCTGTCATTTTTCCCATATATATACACCTCGTTTTTTCTTACGAATTTTTTATTGTTAATATTAAAATCATTTATAAACCAAAATACCAAATTCTCATCTAAACCTATACTAAGATTCTTTTTAAGTTCGGATACTATCTTATTTTTCTTCACAAAAACACCATAAATAAAGAAAAGAAAAGGGTTTATCTAAGATTTTTTGTGACACAACCACCAATCGTAGCACTCGATCTCGCCTTTTTCTTCCTGTTCTTTTCTCTTCTTGATCATCTGTTCACTGCCTGCCGGTGGCATGATTACATCATCACCAACAAGTTCATTTTCTGGCCAGTTAGCTGGTATAGCTACTCCTTCTTCGTCTGCTTTCTGGAATCCTTTGATCATCCTTATGAACTCATCCATATTTCTTCCAAGTTCAGCTGGATAATATAGAATTGCTCTTATCGTTGACTCTGGATCCACTATGAATACAGCTCTTACTGTTGCTGTACCACCAGTGTGATGAACTAAACCTAATCTATTTGCAACTCTTCCCTGTCCATCTGCTATTATCGGGAACTCGATCGTTTCATCTAATTCATCCTCTATCCATTCAGTCCATTTCAGATGGCTGTGAACTTGATCTATACTCAGACCGATCAATTCTGTGTTTAACTCTCTAAACTGATCGTATCTCTTCTGGAATGCATAGAATTCAGTCGTACATACAGGTGTGAAATCACCTGGATGTGAGAAAAGTATAAACCACTTTCCCTCAAACTCATCCGGCAGTTTCTTTTCACCATAAGTGGTGTTAACTTTCATCTCTGGAAACTTATCACCTATCAAAGGCATACCTTCATTTTCTTCTTCCATTTTTATCACCTATTTTTCTAATTTCTTTTCATTGGACCAAAGTCCATGGATATTACAGTATGAATTTGCTACAATCATACCTGCTTTTTCTGTCTTAAAGGCACTAACGACTTTTGGTTCTGTGTAAACAGTACTAGTATCTGGTCCTTCTGTCGATTCGCCATGTGCGTTGAACTCATACTTTCCCAGATGATATGGGAATTTTTCTCCTTCTGGATGAAAGTAAAGTTCTATCCACCGGATGTGATGTTCAGTCGTATTTGGATGTGAAATCTCTTTACCAACTGTAGCTTTGACCTTGACTTCATCACCTTCCTCCTCTATTTCGATCACTGGTACGTGCTTTTCAGTTTTCCAATCATCTGTTTGATACATTTCTTCTATTTTTGACATATTTTCTCACCTCTTATTTTTTATAAACTATTTTTCAAGAATCTCAAATATTTCATCGAGATCAGGAACTTCACCTATAGGGTAAACTTTCCTGAATATTATTTTTTGATCTTCATCAATTATTATATTAGCTCTTTCTGAAAACCCATCATCTTCTCTGAAAAGATCATATTTTTTGGCTATCCCACCATGTGGCCAGAAATCAGACAACATCCTCAATTCATCGAGACCTAATTTCTCATCCCATAATTTTTTAGTAGGGGATGAATCGACACTAATTCCAACTGAAATTGCTTCCAATTCTTTGAACTTATCCATATGGTCATCGAGTGCCTTCATCTGCTTGGCACATACACTTGTTCCTGCCAGTGGATGAAATGAAAGCAGTACTTTTTGACCCTCGAAATCAGAAAGGATGAATTCATCGCCGTTCTGATCTTTGAGTGTGAAATCTATCGCTTTATCTCCTTCTTCTACCATTATTTCAATCCTCCCGATTCATCCTTCTATCTTTTCAAACTGATCTTTAGGTGCTCCACAAAGTGGACAAACCCAATCATCTGGTAATCCTTCGAATTTCGTTCCTGGTTCAATATCGTTCTCTAGATCTCCTTCATCTTCATCATAAACGTATCCACAAACAGTACATCTCCATTTAGCCATCTCCATCACCTCTATGGACCCTGATGCATCGCAGGGTGATATTGATCGAATTCCTCAAATTCTTCTATCCTTTCAAGCTCAGATTTCAATATATCATAGTGATTCTGCTCCATACCTGATAGATAATCAAGCAATTTGACTGGCTCACCACTTTCGCCTTCATCTCTTGCTATGTTCGCCATTTTCTTATAAAAATCACGAGCTGATATCTCAGCATCCATAGACTGTTCAACTATCTCGGACTCTTCTATATCATCTCCGTACCTTATGAAAGGTATAGGCACCGGTGTTTCTTCTGGTACTTCCATCTCCTTCCTTGGATTCCTTTTCTCGTAAAGGTCAGTAATGAAGTCCTGGTGTTTCTTCTCTTCTCCAGCTAAGAATTCAAATCTGTTCTTTATCACGAAGTTATCAGTTCTGTCCGATAGATATTCATAAACTTCCCTACTGTTCACTTCTGATTTAGCCGCTGCTCTAAGTAACTCATCGAAGTCATATTCTTCCAATTCCATATTATTCTTCCTCCTTTTTTACATAATGCGAGGCTTTCTGCGAAAGCGTACCCCTCTTAACATCATGATAATATTCATAAGTCATAACTTTATCGTTTTTTATTATATCGGCATCGATTACTTCTCCTATAAATAAAGTGTGAGTTCCTAATTCCTTCTTCTCTACTACATCTGCTTCGATATACGCAACTGAATGATCTAAAATAATAGGAACACCTGTTTTACCTTTTTTATAATCCACACTTTCTAACTTATCATAATCTTCTCCACATTTGAAACCAAAGTCACCTATAAATCTCAAAGGTGTATCTTGAGATAAAACCGATATACCAAATGATTGTGATTCTTCTATACACGAATGTGTGAAATTATCTAAATTTATTGAAACTGCTATCTGCGGAGGTTCTGCAGTCACCTGGAATACAGAATTTGCTATCTGTCCATTTAACTTATCGCCTTTTTTGGCTGTGACGACATACGTGCCGTAGCTAATTTTATGCAGAGCCTCTAAATTCATCTTGACACCTAGCAACAACCTTAAATATTACGACATATATTAAGTTTTTGTACGATATTCGAAAAATTAATTACGTAAATATAAAAAATAAGTGCGATAATATGGCTAAAATTGACGAAACTGATAGGAAAATCCTAAGCATCTTAAGAAAAAACGCAAGGAAACACTTTACTGATATAGCTGAAGAGATGGGAGTAAGTGAAGCTACTGTTAGAAATAGGATTAAATGCCTAGAAAGAAATGATGTTATCAAAAAGTACACCGTGGATATCAATCCCAAAGAATTAGGATTCGATATGGTTGCAATAATTGGTTTAAATGTTACACCAGAATATCTTCTAAGTAGTGTAAACGAATTGAGAGATATAGAAGAGGTAAAATGGGCTGCAAAATCAACCGGCGATCACATGATAATGGCTGAAGTTTGGGCAGAGGACGGTGAAGGATTATCACGAGTGATAAGTAAAAAAATTGGAAATATAGAGGGTATAAAAGATGTGAGACCAGCCATATTGCTCGAAAAGAAAGAAGAAAAGTATGAAATTGATGGGTAAGATTTTGAATAAAATGTTTTAGTGAAGCCCCCTTTAAAATAAGTAAATATATTGATTGAGGATGATCATGAAAGAACTAGTGGAAATACGATATAACAAAAAGGGGATATTTTTAGAACGAAAAAACAGGTTTCTAGGAAGTGTTCGATTTAAGAATGGAAAGGAAAATGACGTTCATATTAGAGATCCTGGTAGACTAAAAGAATTGTTATTCGAGGGTAATGAGGTACTTTTAAAGAAAGCAGATAATGAGAATCGAAAAACTAATTTGGATCTGATCGGTGCAAAATTCGATGATCTTTGGGTTCTAATAAACTCAGGTTATCACCGCGAAATAACTGAAAACATCCTAGAAGCCGAATCGATTAGTCCATTCGATAAAATAGATTCATACAAACCAGAAGTAAAATTGGGTGATAGTAGGATCGATTTTTTGATTAAAAAAAATGGTAAAAATATTTGGACAGAGGTCAAAGGTTGTACATTGGCTAAGAACGGAGAAGCATTATTCCCGGACGCGCCTACAGCGAGGGGAAAAAAACATGTAGATGAATTGAGAGAAGTGGTTAAAAATGGGGATAGAGGTGCATTATTAGTCCTTATTTTTAGATCAGACGCTGAGTGCTTCAGACCTTACGAGAAAAGAGACCCTGAATTTACTGATTCCTTTTATAATGCTTATGAAGAGGGGGTTGAGATTTATCCTTTGCTGTTAAGTTACAATATTAATAGAGAAGGTAAATTATATTTTAAAAAGAAAATCCCTTTATGCTAAGTCTTTTAGAAACCAAAACTTTCTTTACAACATATCATATTTCTAAACCATGTCAGGGATAACTTTCTTTCAAACTGAAGATTTAGATGAAGTCAGAGATTTTTACATGAATGAGATCGGTATGAACATGTGGGTGGATCAAGGTGCATGTATAATTCTACAGCACGGGAACATGCTTCTAGGTTTCTGTGAAGGAGATAAATCTGAAAAAGAAGGTGTCATCACATTTTTCTACGATACTAAAGAAGAAGTGGATGAAAAATACGAGAAAATTAAGGACCTAGCAAGAGATGAACTAGAAAAAAGAGAAGCCTACAACATCTACAATTTCTTCGCAGAAGATATCCAGGGAAGAACTATAGAATTCCAGACATTTCTGCATGAGACAAAGCCCTTCAGAGAGGGGACTGAACTACTGAAAACAAGAAGAAGTGTCAGAGATTATAAGGACAAAGAAATACCAAAAGATGTACTAAATTCAATTTTTGAGGAATGTAGATTCGCACCGACTTCTATGAATTCTGAATCCTATTATTTCATACCGATCAAAGATAGAGAAATTATAGAATTCATGTCCAAACGCAGAGGAAGCAGCAGTTCTCCCATCAAAGAGGCTCCGATGGCGGTGGCTATTTGCAGTGATCCTAATAAAACCGGTAGAGTAAAACAAGATGGTGACATAGCTACATATCATTTCATCCTATCTGCTTGGGCACACGGTTTAGGTACCTGCTGGATAGCAGCCATGGATAGAGAAGATGTTAAAGAGAAACTAGAGATTTCTCAAAACCATTTTGTGGCAACTGTAACACCTCTAGGGTATCCTGAAGAGATACCTGATACCCCTTCAAGAAAACCTGCAGATGATTACGTTAAAAAATGGATGTGAATCTACTTAAAAACCTCTCCAGTTTCTTTATACCAGAGAACAAGATCAAGATGCCCTAATGGTATCCCGATCTCATCAGAAAACTCTTTCATCTTTTTTTCTATATCTAAATATCTTTTTTTAGTCAATGTTTTAGGAATTTCATCTATAACTCCTAAAGCTGTTAGATTTCTTAATATATGTCGATCTAGAATGGCTAGATTTTCACCTTTCCCGATATTTCTAAGGAAGTGACTAGCTTCTTTATAACCCAAACCTTTAATATTGTCAACAATCCACTTTCTCGCTTGTTTTTGGTCATCAAATTCAGATATCTTTTCTTTTATTGATCTATTGCATTCTATGAATTTATTTCTAGCTTCAACTAAATAACCTGCTTTATTATTTCTAAATCTGACTCTCTTTATTTCATCTGAAATCGTATCCAATTCACCCTCTAAAAGCAAATCATTTTCTTTCAACTCTTGAACTGTATCCCAACATACTTTTGCTTTAGACTGAGGTGTGAACAAACAGAAGGCCATCTCATCGAATACTCTTTCATCTCCTTCTTTCCAAACCTCTTCAAATTCTTCTATCCTCGATTCTATCGTTGGTTTTATCTCTTTGTATATTCGTTTTATCTCTTCTTCGCGGACTTTAGACATATGAATCAGTGATCTTTTAACCTGTTAATCAATATTATTATTCCTCAATCTAGTTTTCTTTTTCATCTAAATAATATTCAAAAGAATCCAAGAACATCGCATACTGACTGGGTGAAGATTTTATCTGACTGGAGAAAGATTTGATCATTTTTTCAGATTTTTCTTTAAAATCTGTTCGCTCTAATTCTTTATCAAGATATGTTAAATCGAAAAGGGCTATTGAATTACCTGAAGGATATGCACCATCGTATACTTCCTTTTCCTTTAACGGTAGTTCTTCATTGGAGCTAAAATAAAATCCACCATTCTCTTCATCCCAGAATTGATCTATCATTGTTTCAGTATAATTCATCGCTTTCTCAAGATATTGATATTCATCAGTCATCCTGTACATCTCGATAAGTGCCCAAATTAGATAAGCATAATCATCAAGCATACCATCAATTCCAACTTCACCTCCTATGTATCGGTGATATAAGTGACCATTATATGACAATTCTTTGAGAATGAAATCTAAATTTTTTTTAGCCTTTTTTAATATCTCTTCATCATCAAATATCCTGGAAGCTTTAGCAAGAGCAGCGATAAACATACTGTTCCAATCAGTCAATATCTTCTTATCTTTACCAGGTTTCTCTCTTTTCCCCCTCTCGTCAAATAACACTTTTCTTATGTTTTCTAATTCTTTTTTTAATTGGGTTTCATTTTGTTCAAACTCCTCAGTTAGAGTTTTGATGTCTTTGTTCATATAGAGCACATTTTTTCCAGTTCCTTCGCCAGTTGATTCCTCAAGATAATTACCTTCAGGTGTGATGTTGTAAATTTTCTTGAACTTTTCAGAATCTTCTTCTAGAATACTATCTATTTCTTCCTCAGACCATATGTAATATCCACCTTCGATTCCACCTACATCAGCATCTTCAGAAGAATAAAAACCTACTGATTCAGCCTTCAATTCTCTAAATACATATCCGATTGTTTTTTCCGCTGTCCTTCTGTACTTTTCATCATTAGCGAGTTGATATGCTTTTGCATATGCCATAACCAACATAGCCTGATCATAAAGCATCTTTTCAAAATGTGGTAGTCTCCATTGTCTATCTGTAGAATATCGATGAAAACCAAAACCGATGTGATCGTATATTCCTCCCATTCTCATGGCATCTAATGTTTTTTCAACCATATCTAAAGCTTCCTTTTCATCTGTTTCTTTCCAATATCTCATTAGAAACAGTAGATTATGGGGTGTAGGAAATTTCGGTGCATTTCCAAATCCATGAAATTTTGTATCAAATGAACCTTTTAAAGTGTTATAAGCATCATCTAAAGTTGGAGTTTCTATTCTTTCAGTAGATCTCTTAACTTTATCTTTAAGTGTAGATATTACTTTCTCAGCGGTTGAAATCAATTTCCCTCTATCGTTATCCCACAGGTATCTAACACGGTTGGTGAGGTCTTTCAAACCTAACCTTTCATTTTCTCTCTCTTTTGGAATATAGGTCCCTGCAAAAAATGGTCTTTTATCAGGTGTCATTATGATATTTAAAGGCCATCCGCCTCTTCCGCTCATCGCTCTAGCGATTTTCATGTAAACTTTATCTACGTCTGGTCTTTCCTCCTTATCAACTTTTATTGATACGAATGTCTGGTTCATCAACTCAGCCACATCTTCATCCTCAAAAGATTCGTGTGCCATCACATGACACCAGTGGCATGAGGAATATCCTATCGATAGGAAAATCGGCTTATCCTCGTTTTTGGCTTTCTCAAATGCCCCGTCACACCATGGGTACCAATCGACGGGATTATCTGCATGCTGTTTTAGATATCTGCTCTTCTCTTCGGCAAGATGATTCATCAAAATATACTGGTGTTATACACTATTAAAGGATTCTCCTCACTCTCCTAGCAATCTCTTCTAATAATCCTTCATCTTCATCTGTGAACGGTTTCAATTCGTGAGAATCGATATCTATCTCGCCAGCTATCTTATTTCCTTTAAATAGAGGTACAACGATCTCTGATTTCACTTTAACACTGCAGGAAAGATAATTATCTTCTTCAGAGACATCCTGAACCACATAAGTACCTTTAGATTCTGCAGCCTGACCGCATATACCTTCTCCAAAACGGATGGTTGTATGTTCAGTCGGATCACCAACAAAAGGTCCTAACTCGAGTTCATCCTCTTTATCTTCACTTACCAGGTAGAAACCAACCCAGTCGTAATAATCTATTTCATTATTTAGAAGCTCACATATCTGCTGTAATTTATCATTCAGATCGCCTGGACTTTCTATTATACTATCAACTTCATCTAAGATTCTACGTTTATCCATATTTAATCCTCCTTGTTCATATCATCCCATAATTCAAAAGCTTTTCTAAGATGTGGAATTGTAATGGAACCCCCTACTATTAGAGCTATACCTAATGCTTCAACCATCTCTTCATCCGTTACTCCCTCCTCTTTACACCTGATCATATGATATTCGATACAATCATCACATTTCAGGACTGTAGAGGCAACTAGACCTAACATCTCTTTGTATTTAGGTGGAATAGCTCCTTCTCTGTAAACAGAGTTATCCAAACTAAAAAAACGTTTGATGTCTTTTCCAGCATAATCCATAATTATATCGTTCAACCTTTCTCTCTCCTCTTTGAACTCTTCTACTTCCTCACTCATAGATGATTAACTATGAGATTGTTGATGAAGATAAAAGGTTTATGAAAAAGACCGAAAAATACTTATAAGTATATTAGAATATTCTAATATTATGATAAACGAAGAGTCTCTCGATGACGAGCGCATCCATAAGATGCACGCTGAACTGTGCCAGATGCTCTCCAATCCTACTAGGTTGAGGATATTGGAGCAGCTGTGTGAAGAAGAAAAGACAGTCAGTGAACTGGTGGAAGCTGTAGGAGTCAGTCAATCAAGCATTTCACAACATTTGAGTCAACTCAGGAAAGAGAGATTAGTGGATTCCAAAAGAGACGGTTCTCACGTCTATTACCATCTAACATATCCAAAAATAATGGATGCGTGTAAGATAGTAAGAGAGGTACTTTTCGATCAAATGAATGAAAGTAAAAGATTGATAGAAAGAGGTGTTAGAAATGAATGAAACTGAAGATAAAGAAGCGGAAGAGGTAAAGAAGAGGATGATGGAAGATATGATGAATGAAGATGAAAAGGGTGTAGACTATCCAGATTCACCGATAACTCTCAATGACAGTAATTTCCAGGTGAAATTAGAGGAATATCCTTTGGTACTGGTGGATTTCTGGGCAGCTTGGTGTGGTCCATGTAAGATGATGGAGCCAGTGGTAGAAGATCTAGCTCAGGAATATCAGGGAGATGTCGTATTCGGTAAGTTGAACGTCGACCAAAACCAGAGAGTTCCTTCAAAATTCCAGGTATCAGGCATACCAACATTGATACTGTTCAAAAACGGAGAGATGGTAGATAAAATGGTCGGGGCCATGAACAAACAGATGCTTGAACAGAAGATCAAAAATCACGTCTAAATAATTCAAAACTTTTTTTATTTTATTTAAATTAAATTCCCCAAAACAATATTAATCAGTTTTAAGTTTTTAATGACTACATGATCATAAAGGTCAACAGTTTGAAGAAATCTTTCGGAGATACTCAAGCGCTTGATGGTATCTCTTTCGAAGTCGATAAGGGTGAGATATTTGGATTTCTAGGTCCAAATGGGGCCGGAAAGACCACTACTGTTAAGATATTAGCTACGATGTTGCTGGCCGACAGTGGTAAGTCTGAAGTTATGGGGTATGATGTTGAAGAACATCCGAAGAAGGTTAGAGGTTTAGTGGATGTTATAACGGCTAGAGACAAATTTTATCGTCGTTTAGATGCGTACCAGAATATCAAATTCTTTTCAAGTATATATCAAGTAGAGGACTGGAAATCTAAGATGGAGGATTACGGAGAATATCTAGGACTTGAAAAGAAAGATTTTGAAAAAAGACTCGCAGACTTTTCAACAGGTATGCGTCAAAAGTTAAATCTAATCAGAAATCTGATCAGAAAAACACCTATATTATTCTTAGATGAGCCTACTTTAGGATTAGATCCAGTTTCCAGCAAGAAATTCAGGAGATTATTGAAAGAGGTTATGGAGGAGGAGAGTAAAACTGTTATCTTCACAAGTCACAATATGTACGAAGTTGAAGAAATCTGTGAAAGGATAGCGATAATAAAAGATGGAAAAATAACCAAAACAGGTAAACCAAAAAACCTGAAAAAGCAGATCTTCCCGAAAAGGATGATCGAATTTTCCTATGAAGATGGTCAGCAATTCTGTTTAAAACATGAATTCATCGATGATATTAAAAGAGAAGATGGAAAAACCCGTGTTATAATAAGTTCGGAAGGAAATGTTCATGACGTTATCCAGGAGATACTGAACAAAGGTAGAGTAAATGATATAACAGTCAAAGAACCGACTTTAGAAGATGCTTTCATAAAACATACTGAACATGAAGAAGGTGATCTTGATTGGACTTGATAGAATATTTTAAGATCGTTAAAGCCTTCCTTATCAGGGACTGGCAGAGAAGGTGGTCGTACAAATTAAATTTCATAGCTATGCTTCTTTATCCGATAATTTGGGTCAGCGTGTTCGCTCTTCTTGGAAAAACAGTAGATGAAGGAGGGGGTATGGGTGTTGCAGGAGGTTTCTCGACTTATATAGTAACCGGGATAATTACATGGAGATTTATCCGCGTAGGATTCTTTGACTCCTCATGGAGTATCAGGTGGGAGCAGCATATAGGGACTTTCAAAAACATCTATATGATACCACATCATCTTATTATTCCAGTTTCAGCAACTGCATTATCCGGTTTCACAGTTTCTCTATTGAACTTTGCTGAGATGTGGTTGGTAGCTGAATTCATATTTGGTATTCATCTAAATTTAACTATCGCTTCTTTTCTATTCTTGGTACTTGCATGGATGTCCATAATCGGATTCGGGTTCGTTATAGCAGGTATAGCAGTACTGTACAAAGAGATACAAGCGGTGTTCACAGTGGTATTTTTCTCTTTCCAATTCTTCTGCGGAGTTTTCTTCCCAATATCGGTATTACCCAAAGCAGCACAGTATGTGAGTAAAGTTATACCTATAACCTATGCATTACATGGAATAAGGGCGAGCATGAATCAAGGTTACATACCCACTAACGATCTTTTGATCATGCCTATTTCTGGATTAGTTGGATTTGCAATAGGATTGATTACATTGAATCTATGTTTGAAAAAAGCATTGAAAGAAGGAAAATTAGAAAGATACTGAATAGACTATTTTATGTGATGAAAATAAAGTGCTCCTGGGGGGATTCGAACCCCCGTGATCGGCTGTCTTCGACAGTATCGGCCTCGAAAGGCCGAGATGATTGGCCGGACTACACCACAGGAGCAAATTACGATGTAATTTGCGACTTAGAGGAATCCATGATTCCTCGCTAGGAGCAAAGATGAACAAAGTAAATCTTTGCGAGTTATAATATCAACACCATCCATAAAGGACAGCACTACCCGTTATAACAAAGGGAATATAAACTTTTTGTCTGGGCGTGTGTAAAAAGAAAGAAGGATAAATATCTTTCTATTCTACCCCTAACATTAGCCCGAAAAACTTATAGTCATTTGCACGTTTTCACAGGCGGTGGTTATTTGAATCAAGATCCCTTCATTTACGCTCATGAAAAAGAGGAAGAAGTAATCTGGATGAGTCAAAATACTAATCAATTAGAAACAACTCCAAAGATACAAGAAGAATTAAAAAAAGCTGTGGATAAGAAAAAGTACAACCTATATCCCTATAAACAGGGGATTTTAGGCCTTAAACAGTTGGTCTTAGAAGATATTGGACTAACAGAGGGGTTCGATAATATAATCAATAATGGAGCTGTTGAATCCACCTATCTGCTTACTAGAGCACTATTAGACAAAGGTGATCATGTTATAGCATCAGATCCAAGCTTTATGCCTATCCATCATCAAATCGAATTGACCAATGCAGACCTAACTGAAATAGACATTTATAAGGACGATTATAAAATGAGTGTCAACGAAGTAAATGAAGCAGTCAATAAATATACTGAGATGATTTTATTTATCGATCCTCTAAATCCATTAGGGTCTTCTTATAATAGAAAGGAAGTCAAAGGAATATCTGAAATTGCGGAAGATAATGATATCTGGCTTATCGATGATATCACATATCGGGATTTTGCTTATGAACACACTTTGACGACTGAATTCTATCCTGAAAAAACGTTATTAGTATATTCATTCTCTAAAAACTGTGGTTTCGCGGGTATGCGTCTAGGCTCACTCATCATGCCTGAAGAGTATTCTGAAGAACTGCATAAATGGAGACCTAATGTATTATCAGCAAACGTACTAGCACAAGTCGCAGCTAAAGCAGCCCTTGAAACCAAGGACCTATGGATTGATGATATGGTCGAGCAGGCTAGGAAAAATCAGGCCATCATCAAAGATGCCGTTGATAAAATCCCAGATCTAAAACTGCCAGTTTATCCCTCATCGACTAACATGTTTGTCATAGATGTGGAAGAAACAGGTTTAGACCCGCAAGAGATACAGGAAAAACTTCTCTATGAACACGATATCTTTGTACGAGGTGGAAACTATCTCTCAAAGAAATCCGGACACAAGTTTGTCAGAGTTTCCTTTACTGTGCCTGAAGATGAATGCAGAGAGTTCGCTGAAAAATTACCTATCGTTATCGATGAATTAAGATGAATCTAAAACCTCTAACAGATGGTGTATACAAAGACAACAGTGATATCTATACAATGAACCTGGTTCCAGGTGAGAATGTATACGGTGAAGACCTGATAGAGGAAGATGATTTTGAATACAGAAAGTGGGACCCAAAGAGAAGTAAAATTGGTGCATATTTAAAAAAGACAGACTTTTTACCAATCACTTACGAAATTAATAGTCTATATCTAGGCGCTGGAGATGGCACTACAGTAAGTCACCTTTCAGATATAGTTACACATGGAAAAATATTTGCTGTTGAAATGGCTAGAAACCCATATAGAAAACTTCTAAATCTCTCTGAAAAAAGAAAAAATATATTTCCAATAATGGCTGACGCACATAATACTCACAAATATTCAGATATCATCCAAAAAGTAGATTTTCTATATCAAGATATTTCACAGAGGGACCAGACCGAGATATTCATCAAAAACACCAGATTTCTTAAAAACGATCATTACGGTTTCTTGGCAGTAAAGTCCAGGAGTATAGATGTAAGCAAGAAACCAGAAAAGATATATCATGAAGTAGAAAAAAAGCTAAAAAACGCGGGTTTAAAAGTGAAAGATAAGGTAGATATCAGTCGATGGCAGAAGGGCCATGCAGTTATAATTGTTAAAAATTAACCGGAAATATTCAAAAGTTATTTTATACCATCATCATATACCAATTCAATGAGTCGGTGGAAGTTAAAGGAGGATGAATTTTTTTCGACAATCTGGGGCAAGTTATTTTTATTTATCACCCCATTTGCTATCGCTGCTCTTTATATTTCTTTGCTATACGTAATGATATTTGATAAATCAATATTCTGGATCACCGGAGGAGGGATGTTTGCATATTTTTTTCCACCTGCAGGTAAAGAAAGTGTGATTCCTATTACAATCACTACATTAAGAGCTAGTAAATACGGATTATCCGAAACTGCAATTATCACTTTGGTTTCAGGTTCTATAGCTTTCGTCGATACTGTTACATCCTATTTCCTTTTATGGAACTTCTACATAGCTGAAAAGATACCTCTGATCGGTAAGTGGATCAAAAGATTCGAAGAATTTGGAGCTCAAAAGATGAAGGAAAAAGGCTGGATATCAAAAATCGCATTTGTAGGAGTTGCCTTATTCGTAGTCTTTCCTTTCCAGGGAAGTGGAGGTGTCGGTGGATCAATCCTAGGTAAAGTGATTGGTATGAATAAATATCAGGCATGGTTCGCAATAATGAGCGGGTCATTTATAGGATGTTTTATTTTTGGTATAATTTCATATTATCTTGGAGGTGCCGTTTTGAATGCTTTCAAAACCAACGTGTTCAAAGGTGTTGGTTTGTTGATACTAATAATCGCAGTATTTATATTCCTTTATTATTTCTCTAAAAATCACGTATTAGAAAAAAAGGAAAAGAAGGTGTGAAAATGGAATTGAAAGATAGAACTATATTGGTCACAGGTGCAGCTGGTTTTATAGGTTGTCATCTTTGTGATGAACTGGTCAAAGAAAACGAAGTGATCGGATATGATAACCTATCCTCAGGAAAGAAAGAGATGGTAGAACATCTTTTTGATCATGATAATTTTGAACTCGTGATAGCTGATTGTTTAGACGAGGATTCTTTAGATGAGCAGATGAAAAAATGCGATATGGTATTTCATCTAGCTGCCAATCCAGATGTTAGAGTGGGTGCAGAAGATACGTATGTACATCTAGACCAGAACATAATAGCGACCTACAAAGTTCTTGATTCAATGAGAAAAAACGATGTGAAGGATATTATTTTCACATCTACATCTACCGTTTATGGAGAAACCGATGTTATACCAACTCCTGAAGATTTAGGACCACTTAAACCCATATCGCTTTACGGAGCGTCTAAACTGAGCTGTGAATCTCTGATCTCTGGTTACTGCTACACGTTCGATATGAATTCTGTTTCATTCCGTTTCGCTAACGTTGTTGGACCAAGAAGCACACACGGTGTCACCTACGACTTTGTTAATAAGTTGAAGGAAAATCCAAATGAATTAGAGATTTTAGGAAGCCCGCCAGGAACTAGAAAATCTTACTTCTACATATCAGATTGTATAGACGGCATGATCCATGCAGTTAAAAATGCTGAAGATCAGGTTGAATATTTCAATCTTGGATCTGAAGACTATATTAATGTGAAAGAAATCGCAGATATTGTAACAAGAGAAATGGACCTTGAAGATGTCGAATACAATTGGACTGGTGGAGTAGACGGTGGCCGTGGCTGGAAAGGCGATGTAAAAGTGATGAGATTATCCATTGAAAAGATGAAAGAAATAGGTTGGGAACCAGAATACAATAGCGCAGAATCTATAGCTCTAACCACAAGATCGCTATTAGATGATCGAGCTTAATATATTAGCCGGTTTGGCCATCAACAGTGCTACACCTAAGCAGCTCAAGAAATATATGTAATACATTATCGTGTACTTTTTATCCTCTATTTTATCAAACATTTCCTTTCCTGTCATACATTTACCACCAAAACGTCATATCTATGTCAGACACTTTAATAACAAACTTTATCTTATTTATATTTTTCCTAATTATAACAGATAATTCAGATAAATATCAGTATTTTGAAAACATAAATCGAAGTAAAATCACTATAAAACACCAAAAAAATATAAGTATTTAAATTACTATCTCAAGTTAGTAGAGGAATCTGAATGGATAAGAAAATCCATAAGAAGATTGATAAGAGAGATGAATCCGTAACCATCAATGATATTCAGGAAATTATTAAAGAGATTCAAGAAGAGCATCCTGATAGAGATGTATTCTTTGATGGAGATGAGTACGCCATATGCAGTAGAAAGAAGGAATGATGATCCTTGATTTTGATAAAGTTAGGAGGAAGTGTTTTAACTTATAAAAATAGACCGTATTCGTTTAAAAGAGAAACACTAAAAAGATTAACCGATGAGATAGTACGTTCAGATATCGAAGATCTCATTTTAGTTCATGGAGGTGGGAGTTTTGGGCACCCTGGTGCAGAGAAATACGATTTAAATTCAGAAAATCCACTCGATATCGAAGAAGGTACTGCTAAAGTGCAGAGAGATATGCGTATCATGAATAATCATGTTCTAGAAATCATGCATGAAAAGGGAGTATGGGCTGTTTCACTTCCTGGTGGTCTTGTTACTACGTACAAAAACGGTAAGTTGATCGATTTTAACGAAGAGATCTTCGAAAGGTACCTATCTATAGGTACTGTACCAATCTCCTTTGGTGATGTTGCCTTTGATGAAGATAGAAAAGTTACAATCTGCTCAGGGGATGACATCATGCTTTCGCTTGCAGATAAAGCTGATAAATCAATATTCGTAGCAAATGTAGATGGCGTCTTCAAAAACGGTAAATTAGTTGAAACATTTACAAAGGAAATGTTCCCTCTTGAACCTGAAGATTTCGACTCTGAAGGAACTTCAATCGATGTCACTGGAGGGATGAATAAAAAGGTAAAAAAGATGCTGGAAATGTCGAAATATTGTCCCACTTATGTGGTAAATGGATCTGAGAAAGAGAGATTATATAAACTACTTAACAATGAGAGTACAACTTGCACGGAGGTAAAGTATGATTGAATCCCGGAAAGAAGACCATATCAGAATCTGCTTAAATGAAGATGTTGAGATCGAAAATAATTACTGGGAGGATGTTAAATTATTCCATAATTCAGCTCCAGAAATTGATCTAGAGGATATCGAGCTAGAAGTCGAATTTTTGAATAAAAAATTAAAAGCTCCTTTGATGATAGCCGGGATCACAGGTGGATATAAGGGAGCAACAAATATCAACAAAATTTTAGCTGCTGCCGCTGAAGAAGTTGGTATTGGGATAGGTGTGGGAAGCCAAAGGGCTATTATAGAAAATGAAGATCTGAGAGATACTTATGAAGTTATCAAAGATTATGATGTTCCATTGGTAATAGGTAACATAGGAGCACCTCAACTTATTAAACAGGATGGTGAAGAACCATTATCTAATGACCAGGCAAAAGAAGCTCTGAAAATGATCGATGGGGATTATCTGGGCATACATTTCAATTATTTACAGGAGGTCTGCCAACCAGAAGGTGATCTTAGAGCAAAGAATGTTTTAGATTCAGTAGAAAAAATCGCTTCCGAAGTTCCAGTGATAGCAAAAGAAACTGGAGGAGGTGTTTACTCTGATGTCGCTGTCAAACTTGAAAAAGCGGGTGTTAAAGCTATCGACGTCGGTGGTATGGGTGGCACATCATTTGCAGCAGTTGAACATTATAGAGCTGATGATGAAACTATAAAAGAATTATCAGAAAATCTCTGGGACTGGGGGATACCAACACCTGTTTCTATCATAGAATGTAACAGAAGCGTGTCTATACCTTTGATAGGAACTGGTGGTATAAGAAATGGAATCGAAGCAGCTAAAGCACTCAGTCTTGGTGCTGATATTGTCGGTATAGCAGGCGGGATACTACCATCTCTTATGGAAGGAAAGAAAGCTACCGTTGAATATTTAGAGAAATTCATCTATCATATGAAAGTTGGATTATTTTTACTAGGTTGTCATAAGCCGAAAGAACTCACCAAACAAAAATTAGTTTTAACTGGTGAATTAAGAGATTGGGTAGATATCTAAATATAGTACCAAATAGAGGTGAGAAAAATGAATGTTATAGAGGAATTAGAAGAAAGAAGAGTTATTGTTGATAAAAAAATCGAAAGTGTTTTTGTAGATTCAAAAAAACATCCCTTATGGGACTCCATGTCTTACTACCCTGAGGCAGGGGGTAAAAAACTCAGACCTTTCTTAGCGATGATCTCAGCAGGTGCACTTGGTGCAGAGGAAGAAAAAGCTCTACCCTACGGAGTAGCTATTGAACTCGTTCATAATTTCACCCTTGTTCACGACGACATCATGGATGATGATGAGATGAGAAGGGGACAGAAAACACTTCATAAAAAAATCGGTGACGCTCACGCCATAAATGCCGGCGACGGCCTTTTTGCTCTTTCGTTCAAAATCTTATCAGAAACTGATGTCCCGGGAGAAAGCATTAGAAAATTATTAGAAGAACTTTCGAACTCAGTTGTCGTTGTTGCTGAGGGTCAGGAAGAAGACATGAGTTTTGAAGAGACATTCGATATAAATGAGGAAGAATTCATAACGATGATAGAAAAGAAAACAAGTTATCTATTCAAAGCTGCCACTAGAGGTGGAGCGATAATTGCTGATGCTGATCATGATGAAATCGAGCATATGAGTGAATACGCTAGAAAGATGGGGATAGCGTTTCAGATCCAGGACGATTATTTAGATTTAGTAGGTGATCAAGAAGAGATAGGTAAGGACGTAGGAAGTGACATAAAGAGAGGGAAAAGAACCTTGATGGTTATCCATGCGATACATAGCCTTGATGAAGACAAAAAAAATAGATTGATACATATATTAGAAAAAAATGACAATTCGACAGATGAAGTCGAGGAGGCCATGGAGCTGATGAAATCTGTAGGATCCATCGATCACGCAAAAAAAATGGCTGAAAAATACGGGACAGAAGCAAAAAAGGAGTTAGAGTTCTTACCAGGATCAGAATACAAAGAGATACTAATCTCTCTTGTCGATTTCATGATCAATAGAAACAAGTGATATCTCAGTCCAATTTATCAAAAAGTATGTCTTTAGCGTAAAAAAGGGCGATCATAGTATGAGGATGAGATAATTCCCTATTCTCCAATTTTTTGTAGATCTTTTTAATAGGTATTATCTTTATTTCTATCTCTTCACCTTTATCTCTATTAATTTTTCCACCTTCTTCTGCATCACCTATGAACAGATGAGCCTTCTGCGTATTTAAACTAGCTATAGGGTGATATTCAACTAATTTTTCTGCATCTTTCAGTATATAACCTGTTTCTTCCTCTAATTCTCTCTCAGCTGTTTCTATCGGTGATTCTTCTTCATCGATCAATCCTGCCGGTAACTCTAGGACCATCTCATCTATAGGATATCTGTAATTTTTGATCATAACCATTTTATCATCTACAACCGGAAGAACACCTGCAAAATCAGGTATCTCAAGCATAGTATAAGTTTTAAGTTGACCATCAGGAAGTCTTACATCATCTTCCTCTAGGGTGAAAAACGTGGAATCCGCCACCTTTCTCGATTCTATCTTTTTCCATCTACCCATGATTTCGTAAATCTCATGTTGATAATAGTTTTTTTCATAAAAAGAATATCTCTATCAGGAATGCTATCCCTAAAATTATGAAAAGTATTGACGCAATTAAATCAATCTTATCCTTTTCAATGAACTTAGTTAATTTTGTACCCAGAAAAACACCTGCACCAATTACCAACGCCAAAGCTGTTATCGCACCAATAAATACAAGATATGGATTTTGAAATCTCGCAGTTAATGCTATAACGACCAACTGTGTTTTATCACCTAATTCTGCAACCATTGCTAAAAAGAAAGAGGTTGTGAAAACTTTCTGCTTCTTAACTTTTCTTTTTGTTTCCTGTTCCTCTTTGATGAGTGACAGTACACCAAATATCAAAAAAATCAAAGCTGCCAATATCTTCAGATGAAATACAGGGATGACCTGATATAATATGGTCCCTACAGTTACCCCTATGACTGTGATCACACACATCCCCAAAAATATACCCCAAAATACTGGACGATAATGATACTTGGATGCTAATGAGATCGTCATTAGTTGTGATTTATCGCCTAATTCTGCTAAGAAGACGATTGCAAAGGTAGACAATAAGATCAGTAAACTATTCATACATATATCCACAAATTATTTTTGAATTAATACTTTTCTATTCTACATTAAAAAGACAGACATAGAGCACTATGCCTTCATGCATACGTGATGAATGCCACTTTCACTCCACCCCTCACTGGTTATTTAAATAATATACAAACAATATCAAAAATGGATGTACAAAACATTACGGCAGAACATGCACAACCTAGATAAACAGGAATATGAAATACTGACAAGCCTGTGCCACTTATCTAAAAACGTATACAATGAAACACTATATGAGATACGACAACACTTTTTTGACACAGGTGAGAATCTAAACTATCACGAACTCTGCAAGATCATCGGTAAGAAAAGTGAGAATTACAAAATGCTGATATCTCAAGCTGCACAACAGACGATGAAAAAAGTTTGCGAAGCCTTTAACTCCTTCTTTAAACTCAATAAGAAAAAGAAAAAGGGCGAATATGACGATGACGCTTATCCACCCGGATATCAGGATAAAGACGGTTTCTTCATACTAGATTTTCACAACCAAGCTTTTCAGCTCAAAGATGATCACATCAGGATAGGTATAACAAAAAGCTTTAGAGAAAAATTTGACGTTAACAAAAAAGAGATTCTAATACCATTCAAGCACGATAACATAACTGAAGAAAACATCAAACGCTTCCAGATCATACCCAAAGGTAAGGGTAATTACCTAGAGTACCGCATCGTGTATGAGACTGATAAAGAACCAATACAGAAGAATAAAAACAACTTCCTCTCGATAGACCTCGGCGTAGAAAATCTTGCTACCTACGTTGACCGCTCTGGACGGTCGTTCATCATAGACGGCCGTAAACTCAAATCGATAAACAGATGGTATAACAAAAAGATAGCAAGATTGAAATCGATAAAAGATAAACAGGGTATCGAAGAGGATACAAAAAAAATCTCAAAATTGTTCCAAGACAGAAGTAACAAAATACACGATTACATGAACAAAACCGTTCATAAAATAATCGAGCACTGTAAGAAACATAAAATAGGTGAAATTGTTGTTGGTCACTCAAAAGGCTGGAAACAAGAAGTCAACATCGGTAAGGTAAATAACCAAAATTTTGTACATATACCTTTCGACAAATTAAAAACCAAACTCAAACATAAGTGTGAATACCACGACATAGACTTCACGCTGGTACCAGAACATCATACGAGTAAATGTAGCTTCCTAGACAACGAACCAGTAGAACATCACGAAGAGTACATCGGTACAAGAGTAAAACGAGGACTCTTCAAAACCAAAAACGGCACTTTGATAAATGCCGATGTCAACGCGGCTTTGAATATAGCCAAAAAAGCAGGTAAGCTCGAAACCATATCGGGACTAGAGTGTAGTGGCACTGTGGCTGTGCCTGAAAGAATAAGAGTGAATTGACACTAAACTTCTTCCGAAGCTTCCCTCTTTCAAGGGGGAAGAGAAGTCACACTAATTTATATCCAATGTAATAGAAAACAGCTAAAGTGATCGCTCCTCTTATCGCACCCGCTATTATATTAGTTCCAAAAAACCATTTTCTATCCATTCCAATACCCTCTTCTTCTGGATTCAACAATGAGAACAGGTATAAAGATACGGAATCTATCATCAATGGAGTACTCAAAACTAAAAGTAAACCATAATATCCATAATTTTTAACGAACCATTCTGAGTATTCTACTATCTTTTTGATAAATGAATTTGATACAGAAATCTTCTTGATCTTTTCTCTAGCTTTTGTCCCTATCTCGAAAACTATCAATGACCCTGCACCTTTTCCAAAGGCTAAAATTGCGATCAGCAAGGCAGGATGCATGTGAAAATTGAAAAGTCCTATTTCAACAGGGATGGGGAGTATGACAGCAGCTAACACTGTGTAAGTGAAAAATACTATCGAATATGACACAGGGTCGGTTGCCAAACTAGTTAGAAATCCAATTAAATCCATCTTCCTGTTATTGAATTAATATCTTCATAATAGGTTTTTCCATCAATAAGCACAAGAAGACTTACCACAATTTAGACATATACTACACCCTTCTCTACGTACCAACTCTGAGCCACAATCAGGACATTCATTATCCATTTTCGAATCACCTTCTAAGGAAACAACAATCCTAATAGGAAGATATAAAACTAAATTACAGAGGGGTCAATGAAAGTGAGTTCCTAAATATAGGGCTAAATATTTTATAAACTATATACCCATATTGCTCTGTGGCTGTCGAAAATTATACAGATATGGTCAAAAACACTAGTTGGCTCCTTTCCGCCAATATGGTCTCGAGGATTTTAACTGCAGTTTTTATAATCTTGTTAGCGAATCATCTTTTACCTGCAGATTTTGGTGTTTATAATTTTGCATTTTCAACTGCCTTTATTGTATCAGTTATTCCTGAATTCGGATTCGATGCTCTCACAGTTAAAAAGGTCTCTAAAAAGCCTTCAAAAGCTCCAGAAATGATAGCTGATGTACTTTCATTACGAATAATCTTCAGCATTTTAACAGTCTCATTACTGTGGTTTTTTTCAACAATCATTATCTATCAATTTGGTATGGATATTCAATTCAATATCCTTCTTTTGGCATTTCTAACGTTACTTTTCGAAAAAATTTCAGGAGGATTTTTTGCAGTATTTAGAGCAAAAGGAAAAATGAATTATCAAGCATACGTTATAATATCCTGGAAGATCATCTATCTTTTTCTAGGTATATTAGGAATATTACTGGGTTTTGGTCTATTTAAGATATTATTACTCCTTTTAACAGCATCAATATTTCAATCAATCTTATCGATTACTTTCTATTTCACCAATCTTGAGCACAGTATTTCTTTACCGAATATTCAAAGATGGAAAACGCTTATCTATTCAGCATATCCGTTTGCTGTTTTCTCTATTCTCAGCATGTTCTATGGTCATATCACTATAGTTCTGATAAGTATTTTGAAGGGTCCAAGTCCTACTGGACTTTTCAGTGCTGGTTGGAAATTGATTATTTTTTTAGGAGTTATCCCACATTCTTTTGGAAGAGCACTGTTTCCATTTTTCACTAAATTATATTCATCTAAACCTGATTCAGTTAAAGAAGCTTGTGTTCGTTCAACTAGAAATCTTTTACAGACTGCTATACCTCTCACTGTAATTCTATACTTACTAACACCTGAAATCATAGATATTTTGTTTACTAGAAGTTACTTACCCACAGTAAAAGTTTTCAGAATATTGATATGGATGATACCATTTCTTTTCGTTAATGGTAGTTTAAGGATGGTGCTTTGGTCAACAGATCGAACCATAGAAACCTCTAAGAATCTGCTTTATTCATCTTTATCCCTTCTAATCTTTGGAGCCTTACTTATCTATGAATTCGGAATATTGGGTGCTGCTGCAGCTGTAGTTTCCGCTGAAATCATCTATTTTATTACAAACTATATAAAGATAAGACGAACCCTGGGCGCTATCTGGAATAAAGACTTCCTAACTATTTCTATAATTACGATCATATCCATATATATGATGTATTTTGTTCAAAATAACAATTTATTTTCAAAATATGTATTCATAATACTATTCATCCCGATTTACATAACAACTTTGTACAAATTAAAAGCATTAAAGAAAGAGGATATTTATGCTGTAAAATCATCGATACCATTTTTTGATCGTTGAACAATATCAACTATCTGTTCTGCAGTAGTACCCTCACCATAAGGACCCTCGCTAGGTTTCCATCTATCCATATCAAAATTATTAATGATCGACAGTATCTCATCACTTTTGGTCCCTACAACTTCAGTGTGACCAGAATCAACTGCTTCAGGCCTTTCGGTAGACTCCCTAAGAACAAAAACCTTCTTATTTATATTAGGGGCTGTAGCTTCCTCCTGTATACCTCCTGAATCTGTCAATATGTACTTGGAATTTTTCATTAGCAGCAAAAATTCAAGATAACCTTGAGGCTTAACCAGTTTCATCCCTTCTATTCCATCCAACTTATCGTACAAACCATATTTTTTAAACATCTTTACAGACCTGGGATGTATCGGATAGATAATATTTTCATCTATTTTTTTGAACAACTTGATAAACTCCTTTTGAACTTCTTTATCATCTACATTTTCTGCACGATGGGCAGTGACCAAAACATATTCATCAGGTATATTAAAATCAAAACTCGCTTTCTCTTCAGCAATCTTCATATTTTGAAGGCAGGCGTCTATAACCGAATTCCCGGTTACAAATATCTCTCCCCATACACTCTCTCCTCTCAATATCTCTGCACTTTCTTCAGTAGGAGCAAAAAGTAAACTTGAAGCATGGTCTGCTAGTCTTCTATTATATTCCTCAGGCATCCTGTAATCATAGCTCCTCAGACCTGCCTCAATATGCCCAACATCTATACCCATCTTCACTCCTGCCAATGAACCCGCTAAAACTGTATTCGTATCACCTTGGACTAGAACAGTATCCGTGTCAAAATCATCAAATGCTTTCTCTAACTTTATCAATGCATTACCCGTCTGTTCTCCTTGAGTTCCCGAGCCAACACCTAGGTATCTATCAGGTTCTGGTAGATTCAATTCCTGGAAAAAAATATCAGAAACTTCGTGATCATAATGCTGTCCAGAATGTATAATTTTATAGTCTAAGCCTCTATGATCCAACTCTCTGATTATTGGACTCATCTTGATTATCTCAGGCCTTGTCCCTACTACCACAGCAACACTCATCGTGTATCTATTATCTACACAATAAAAAGCTTATTGGATTAATCATAGAGTTAAGGAACATAATTATTAATAATGGTCATTGAATAAACCCCTATAATATCAAATTTCAGTTGACATTTAAAAAGGTGCCTTATATGAAAGACGTGGTCATTGTAAACGGGGTTAGAACTCCACAAGGTAAGTTTGGAGGCTCATTGAAAAACGTTAGTGCTTCAGATCTAGGAAAAACAGTGATCAAAGGATTATTTGATAAAATAAAAGCAAGACCTAAAGTTTCTGAAATTCAAAAGAAAATCAGACCCAATAAGTTTCGTTCCATAGATAAAACTGAGGTCGAAGAGAAATATTGGGAATGGGACGAGGATTTACAGAAAATAAATATCGATGAAGTCATAATGGGCAATGTACTTCAGGGTGGACAGGGACAGAACCCAGCTAGACAGGCTAGTATCAAAGCAGGAATCCCCTTTGAGATACCCGCTTATACCGTCAATAAAGTATGTGGTTCTGGGAGTAAGGCAATCACTCTTGCAGCAGATGCGATATTATCAGGAAATGCAGAAGCCATAATAGCTGGAGGGATGGAAAGCATGAGTAGTGCCCCATACGTCCTTCCAAAAGCAAGATGGGGATATAAAATGGACCTAGATGGGCAAGGAGAAATAAACGATGTGATGGTTCTAGATGGTTTATATGAAATTTTTTACGATTACCATATGGGTTATACTGCAGAGAATCTAGCTGAGCTCTATGACATATCCCGTGAAGAACAGGATAGATTGGGTATGGAAAGTCAAAATAGAGCTATGAAGGCTGTAAAGAACGGAACCTTCGAAGACGAAATAGTACCTGTAGAAACATCTAAAGGTATTTTTAAAAAGGATGAAACTCCGCGAGATACAAATATGGACTTGATGTCTAAACTTCCACCTGTTTTCAAAGAAGGTGGTACTGTAACTGCCGGTAACTCTTCCGGAATTTCAGATGGTGCTGCTGCTGTTTTGGTCACCTCTCGGGAATTTGCGGAGGAAAATGATCTGAATATAATGGCTACTTTGAAAGGATATGCAAGTGCTGGGGTGGATCCAAAATATATGGGATTAGGTCCCGTACCAGCAACCAGAAAAGTCCTAAATGAATCAGGTTATTCAAAAAAAGATTTAAACTTAATAGAGGAGAACGAAGCTTTCGCCTCTCAAATCTTGGCATGTATGGAAGAGATGAGGACTCCAAAATATGGGATTGATATGAACGAAGTAGGGAGTGAAAATGTAAATCCTCACGGCTCAGGAATCTCATTAGGACATCCTATAGGATGTACAGGTGCTAGAATAGTAGTTACACTGCTACATGAGCTAGAAAGGAGAGATGACAATACAGGACTAGCAAGTTTATGCGTAGGCGGAGGCATGGGTATGTCCTTATTATTCGATAGATAATCGAAAATAAACTTATATGTGAAATTAATTTGATTCAAATAGAAACTGTATATAATTTGAAAAAGGAGTGATCAAATATGGATATTAAAAAAGTAGGAGTATTAGGTGCAGGTACGATGGGACACGGTATAGCACAAGTGTTCGCTCAGAACGGTTATGAGGTCATAATGAGGGATATTGAACAGAAATTTTTAGATGACGGTATCGAGTCGATAGAAAAATCCCTATCAAAAAGTGTAGAAAAAGAGAAGATGAGTGAAGAGGAAAAGGGAAATACCCTCAACAATATCGATACAACGTTGGAACTAGATGATCTAAAAGACTGTGAACTGATAGTTGAAGCTATAATCGAAGATACTGATATTAAAAAAGACAATTTTGAAAAACTGGATAAAATGTGTAATGATGAGACGATATTTGCCTCCAATACATCAACTATCCCAATCACAGAACTGTCGTCTGTAACTGATAGGGATGAAAAATTCATAGGAATGCATTTTTTCAATCCAGTTCCATTGATGAAGTTAGTAGAAGTCACCAAAGGATTGAAGACGAGTGATTCAACTACAGATACTATAGCCGAGTTAGCAGAAAATATAGGCAAGGAACCTGTTGAAATAGAGGATTCACCAGGATTTGCAGCTAATAGGATATTAATACCGATGATTAACGAGGCGATATTTGCGCTTCATGAAGGTGTAGCTGAAAAAGAAGCAATAGACAAAGTGATGAAATTGGGTGCAAACCATCCTATGGGTCCGTTAGAACTAGCTGATCTGATAGGTCTCGACACTGTACTTCATATCATGAATGTCCTACATGATGAGTTTGGAGATTCAAAGTACAGGCCTTGTCCTTTGCTCAAAAAGATGGTCAGAGCAGGTAATTTAGGGAAAAAGACCGGCAAAGGTTTTTATGAATACTGAAGGTGTGCATATGATAGATGTTGAAGAGAGAGATAACTTTGATATATTAATACTAAATAATCCTCCAGTGAACGCAATTTGCACTGAACTTTTGGAAGAATTGGATGACACACTAGATTCTCTTGAAAAGAAAGAATCAAGAGCGCTCATCATCACAGGTGAAGGAAAATCATTCGTCGCTGGTGCGGACATATCTGAGATGAAAGATATGACTCCTTTAGAGGCAGAAAACTTCTCAAATAAAGGCCATAGAATATTTTCTAAATTAGAAAACTTCCCTAAACCTGTCATAGCTGCAGTTAACGGATTTGCTTTAGGTGGTGGTCTTGAGATAGCACTAAGTTGCGACATCATAGTAGCCTCTGAGGAAGCACAATTCGGGCAGCCCGAAGTGGGATTGGGAATTATACCTGGATTTGGAGGAACACAGCGATTGACAAGAACTGTAGGTCCAAAAAAAGCAAAAGAACTGATCTTTACCGCTGATAGAATAAATGCTAAGAAAGCTTATGAAATCGGACTAGTAAACAGAGTAGTACAGCCAGATGAACTCATGGATGAATGTAAAGACATTGCTAGTTCTATAAGCAAGAACGCTCCTCTTGCAGTACAACACGCGAAAAAAGCGATCAATGAGGGGAGTGATATCCAGATCGATGAAGCTATGAAAATTGAAGCTAAAGAGTTCAAAGAATGCTTCAAAACAGAAGATCATAAAGAGGGACTAAAAGCATTTATAGAAAAAAACGAACCAAAATTTAAAGGTAAATAAGTTTACCCGGCTAAAGCCGGAAAATATTTTTTTATTTTTTCCACGGTTTTCTTCTGCGGCTCTTTCCTTTACTGTAGAAATAATATAGTAAGAAACCTGATACTGAAGCGATTATTATTACCGCTGCTATCCATCCAAGATTGCTGTCCCCTTCAACATAAAATGTCTTTTGTAGTAATCGTTCGTCTTTACTGAATCCTTCTTTATCATCAAGATTGTAATCCACCCATATCTCTAGTTCATGTTCTCCTGAAGAATAGCCTTTTTTAGACCATTTCATAGTTAATGTTTTCCTTTCATCAGCCTCTAACGCATCTATTTTTGTTATATTTTTTAGATCTCCATCAACGAACAAACCAACTTCAATATTGCTGATCTCAGTGTCAGTTGGATTCTGCACACTCACCGTTGTAGTTACTGGTTTTATAGCATTTATTTCATAGTCATCTTCATTATATCTTGTTTCTCCGTCCTTTGCACAGTATGCTTTGAATGTTATCTTAGCATCACCTTCCTCTCGGACAGTAACTTTTACAGTAAAAACATTCGATTCTTCTGATTCCTGAGTCCTCTCATCTATCTTTACATCGATATTAGCATCAGTTTTGAGTGTCCAATTATCTGCCTCACTTCCAAATGATCCGCCTATCCTAACTCTGTAAGTGGCACTTTCATTAACAAAAACATCTTTCGGGCCTTTTTCTACAAAAATTCTAACCCCTGATTGAGATAAATCTTGAGCCTCAGTACTATAAATAGAAAGTGGTATCGTGAGCATCAATATAACCACGATAAAAATTGAGAGGTACCTAGTGGTCTTCATCGTATCCACCTCTTCTTTTTAAGTATGTAATATGCACCGACTGCCACTAATATCACTATCAATACCCACTGCCATGTTTTTAACGAAAATTCCTCTTCTTCAAGTCTTACTCCGCCATCTTTCATATCTATGGAACCAATCTGTGATAATTGTGGCATTTCCGTTTCATATTGTTCTGTAGAACTTTTTGTTTCATCACCTACAGATGTTGCAGTTACTTCTATTTTTACATTCTTATTTGGACGTTCTCTGTTAGAAGTTAGTGAAATTTCTATAGATTTTTCCTCATGAGCATTTATCTTCTCTGTTATATTCACTACAGATGCATCCCAACCTAAGTTGCTCAGTTCTTTTTTATTTATAATGTTCATCGAATATCTATCTTCTCCATTACCTGTGTTGTTCAGATTGATGGTATACGTGATAATCCCATTACTGTATTTCTTGTTAGTAATCTCAGGTTTTAATTTGGTACCATATACTTGTTTAACCTCGATAGGTAGAACCTTTTCCAAGCTTTCATCTGAATTAGCTGAATCTATCCTTAATTTAACTGACTCGTGATCTACTGTTGCATTTTCATCTACTTTTACACTAATTTCTACTGTTTTTGTTTCTTTTGGATTCAATGTAATATTTTCTTCTGAATATTTGATTTGCCAATTTGACGTCGAAGATAGTAAATAGGTATCTTTTGTGTTTCCTGTATTTTTGATTTGAACGTAATATCTTACTCTTTCACTCTGAGCTGCACTTTTCTTTTCTAAATCGTTCACAATTTCTAGACCATATTCTTTTACTTTATTCAACCCTATATCTAAATCTCTACTAGTAGTAAATGTATAATCCTTATTAAACTTATATTCAGTCAAACCATATTGAGTATCTCTAGTAGTACTAGCCTTTAAAGTGTATTTTCCTTTTGGAACGACTGCTCTAAAAGTACCATCTTCTGATACTTCGAATGATTTACTGATCCCCTTACCCTCGAACTCAAGAGAAGCTGTTACTCTTTCTCCATCAATCGTTAATTTTCCATCGATTCGCACTGCGTCATTTAGATTGATATCCAGAGTCTTTTCCTCGCCCATCTTAAAGTTATCCAGATAAGAGTAGATATATTGTCCTTTCTTATGAGATACATATACCGTGTATGGGCCCTCAGCTAATCCTAGAGAATAAGCTCCGTCATCACCTGTTTTAACAGACGTGGATAGTTTATCAGATATCAATGATATAAATTGTATCTCTACTTCGTCTATATATTGTCCATCGGCTTTCACATCACCGGTCAAAGTTGCATTTATTAATTCTCTGTTAAGTTCTAGACTCGGTGATATCGGAGTAGAAATATCATATTCCTCATCATAATAATATCTTACATCCCTAATGGTTCCTTCAACATGCTCTTCAGTCTCATAGTCAATAATTATATTGTATTCGCCAGGAGTCAACGGTATGTTTATCTCTCCATCCTGGTTGCTTATCTCTGTTATTTCATAGCCAGAGAATTTATTTCTAAAGGTTACTGGAACATCGCCCTTTGTTTCTCCCTTGTAAATCACCTCGGGATTTACCATTACATTGTCATACAACGTGATATTCAATTTAGTTGATCCATCGACTACTAATTTCGTCTGTTCAGAGATATCTTTGTCTCGGTTTATTGCTCTTATAGAGTATTCACCTTTTTCCAAATAAACGATGTACTCACCTTGTCCAGTTATCTCTTTTTCCTGCGGCCCAACAAAGGTAACTTCAGCATCTACTTTTTCATTATTTTTATCTTTTAGAATACCAGTCACTCTATATTCATACACCGGAGTCAAATCAAGATTTAAACTGTCATCACCTGGTGAAATATCAATTGATTTTGAGAGCTCATATTTTGCCTTACCATCATCCAACAAGGTATCTATAATCACATTATACTTTCCAGGTTTTAAATCAGCAGTATATGACGTGCCATCAGCTTCTATTTGTTTTGTAATCGCGCCATCACTTTCTGCTTCAAACTTGATACCTATGTCATCAACATAAGTATTATCGAAAGTCAAATTACCTTTTACAGTAACATTATCAGCGGTTAGTGCAATATTAGATTCAAATTCCTTTCCTGGCCTATATGTTTTGGTCACCGTTTCGAAGCCTTCTTTAGAGACCTCAACTTCTGTTTTAGAATCCGGCATCACTAAACTATAACTTCCATCTCTTAGCGATGTAAATGTTGCTGTCTTATCACTAGATTCGATCTGTACATTTGCTCTGATTCCTTCACCTTCATCATATTCTCCGTCATTGTTCATATCTCGATAGATTCTACCTTCTACTAATTCACCTTCTTTGGCCAATAATGAAAGGTATCCAGAACTTTCAACAGTGATTTCATTTAAACTAAATTTCTTCTGTGCCGTAGTTTCCTTCCAACCATAAACACTGTAAGTACCTTTTGTAAGATCAATATCGAATACACCTGTATGATTACTGGTTACAACAGCTTCTTCAGAAGGATTGTTTTTGTTAACGAACAAAATGTTGAAATTGTTTTGTCTGAAACCTGCGGAATCCACATGACCTCTTACTCTATAACCCTTCTCGAACTCAGCTATATAAGTTTCATCCTCTGTGACTGTCACTGTTCCCATATGTACCTGATTTTCTGAACCCTTTTGATATTGACCATATATCCTGTAAGATAACGCTGGTACTTTGATAGTTGTTTGTCCATCTTCAGCGGTTGATACAGTCCTAGTATAACCGACTCCTTCTTTATCATATATTGATAAACTTTGATATCTAATCCTATTACCATCTTTGACTGTTTTCAACTTTAATTCATGAGCTTCTGAAATTGATATCTGCTTATCTATAGGAGAACCTGCTTTTATCTCAAAAGTCATCGGTCCTTTCTTTAAACAATAATTCTCATCTCTTACACTTAAATTGTATGTTCCTGGTACAACATTATCAAAGGTATAATTATCATCTTCTCCTGCTGTAAAGGTGGTCTCTTCGTACTTGTCATTATTAACATTCTCAAGCCTTAATGTAAATTCTTTTACCCCAATCTCTTCATCTACTGTGTAATTACCTTTGACTGTACCAGTTGAAACAGAGATATCCTCTTGATTATCTGATCCTGGCTCTAATTTTACTCCTGTCAGTTCAGAACTACCAGGGGTATCAGCTTTCACTGTATATTGGCCGGGTACCAAGTTATTTATTTCGTAACTTCCATTTTCTGCACTAATGGTGTATTCTATTCCTGCTGTTTTGTTTTCTATTATCACATCAGATGAAACCAATGTATCATTATTTTTATTATATTCCTCATTACCGTCAGTATCGATATAAACTCTTCCAGATAAGTTAGCAGTATCTACGGTAAAATCATGTTTTTTATTGTAATCCCAAACGCCATCTGAGTTTTTATCAACTTTTTCTCTCATGGCCTCTTCATCAGTAACCTCAAATTTTTCTTGACCTAGATTTATGGATTCTGTTTTGAGTAACTTACTGTTTGCAGCCTGATCACTATCTATTCCCCCATTAGTCACTACAACTGAATTGTTCCCTTCAGGAAGTATAACCTCATATCGTCCATTTGAATCTGTTCTGGTAACATCATGTGGTGTGAATTCTTCATCTAAAACCGTCACGTTTGCATTAGGTATCGGCTGACTATCGTTTGTTTTCACTGTACCCTTTAAGATCGCACCATCGTAATATTCTAAGAATACTACCCCTTGATTCATATAACTTCTAGCAGATCTATCTACTGTCCCTTTCTCCTCTTGTTGATATTCTTTTGCCTTATCATATGATATGGCTCTCCAAGAATCGGTATGATTCTCATAATCTTTATAAGGATTATAATAGGCAGTTCTGTAAACCATGCTGAAGTGCTTCATTCCCCAACTTGGCATTGGGTTATATTGTTGTTGTTGTTGTTGTTGTAGTTGTTGTTGTTGACTACCCTCTAATTGGTCAATACCAGGTATTCCTTGGTCCAATCCAATTTCTTTACCAGAATAACCTGCCATCACACGATACATTGTCGTGTTATAGAACATTGGCTGGAAGTTTATATTGTAATCAACAATCTGGACATTCTCTGGTACGTCTTCTCTTGAATCATATTCCATACCATCACTACCAACCAATTTGATACGATAGAAATCGACCGGTGATCTCTGTTCTCCACCTTCGTCTATTCTATATCCTGCTAATTTAGCAGGTGCATAAAATATACCTGTATTTCTAGCGGATTTTGGGAATAATCTGGAATCGGCTGCGAGATATTTTATTCTTTTATCTAACTCTAAAGATACATCTCTATACAGTGAGGACGTTGTACCTACTCCTTCCTCCGAAAGCATAGCCATAGTATAAGCGTATTTAACGTTCTTGGGATGGATATCGTCAGCTCTTGGATAATATCTCTCTGGATTGTTCAATACCTCTTCTTTGTATTTTGGCTCACCAAAATTCGTCATAACCTCTTCAAGCTTTTCTGTTTTAGCTTCTCCTATATGTTTTATCAATATTTCCTTAACATCCTCGTTAAATTCTCCTTCTTCTTGTATAGGAAGTTCCAACAATCTTACTGTCATTAAAGATATGACTTCGGATTCATTTTGAGCCATCAATATATTACCCGCCAACATGTATCCTACCTGGAAGTTATCAGCAACTGTTGGATGTTCTCCTTCTTCAATACATTCGAAACCATAGTCCCACCAACTGAGGAAAGCTGGCCGATCTTTAGGCTCTAAATCTTTATCCTTTTCACTGAACCAATCCCAAGCTGCCGGCCAATAATCAATAGGTTTATCCATTTGATAACCAAAGGCCCCTAGATACCACGAGTCCTGAGAACTTACATTATAATCTTCAGGTCTCATAGCATTAGGCAACGAATTGTAAATCTGATCATTATATTCTTTTTTATCATCAGAAGGTATTCCAGAATCAAATGCATAAAGAACATTTGGCATCAACACTAAGAATATCACAGTAAGAATCACTAAGATATGTCTGATCTTTATGCCTTCACGAAGCGCCCTAATATAGTTTCCTCTGAATTTTCTAAATCTAGTAGCTATCGAACTGAAGTCTGCCTTATCTATGAGCAAGGCAATGATCCAACCAGCAGTCAAGGCAAATGCTGGTGAAGAATTGAAGATAAATCTAGCAGCAGATGTTGCCATGTATATTGCAAAAGCAGTCCAAACTAAAACAAACATGAACGGCTTTCTCCAATACTCTTTGAGATGCCAGATCGCAAGAGCTATTCCTAGGAATGCCAAGAAGAAAGTTAGAATACCAAAAGATAAGACGATATTACTGAATTGAGGTGCCTGTGCCTCTGCTATAGTACTATACAGTTTATTCTGTATAAAGTAACCTCCTGCTGAAGAAATTGGTTCTAGTAAACTAGGTAATACGGTAGCGCCTAGACCAATATATATTGCTCCGCCTATTCCTAAAATTGAAAATACTAGTACCCAGGGAAGATCTCTGGTTATAGTGAAGAATATTCCTACAGCGAAAGCCACCAAGAACATTAATAGAGGTATATCGAACCATTTACCTGGTCCACTGCTGAGTAAACCAGTGAATATATTGCTTCCTATATTAGCACCTATATAATATGGGGCAGCCACAATAAACGCAACAGCCATAGTTACTCCAACACATGCAGTAATACCCAACGAATCTTTACCTTGAAATCTATCCACAATTAATTGGAATGCAAAGTAAACAAGTATAATAACCATCACATATGGATAACCTTTCCATGTCAGAGCTACCGTTGCTGTAGCCATCCCCGCTAAACCTGCATAAAGCAGTGATTTTTTGTTCTTGGCTGCAAATCTACTCAAACCGCTTTTGATCTTCGACCATTTAGTCCAGTCTGTGACCCAATTTACCTCTTCAGATATATCTTTTAAAGATCTCATGAAGAAATAGAAAGCTGTTACCGCAAAGAACAGATATATTGCATCGTGGTCACCGTTTGTTATTACACTTCTTTGAAGGTGACCTGAACTAACTGCTAGTAAGAATACTGCAGCTATTCCTGCTTTTTTACCGAATGTATCTCTGCCTATTAGGTAAACAGGGAATATCGTAAGAGCGCCCCATATACCTGTTGATAGGATGAATGAATATGAAATCGCCTGGCTCATATTTCCAACAAATGGATATATAACGTAACCACCTAAAACAACTGACCAACCATAAATTGGGGGTCTTGGGTTACCTGCACCAAACGGATATTTACGTAAATTATCATATAATAAATGCTGATGATTTTCTGCAATATAATTAATTATTCTCTCATAATAATAAGCGTCTGAACCTCCTGATAGAAGATACGGTGTTCCAAATTTTGTTGCTAGTTCAAATGCAAAGTAAACTCGTATGAACAGAGCAATAATGAAAACTCCTACCAAGCAGGTCAACGTTCCCCAGTTTTCTTCCCACCAACGCGTTTTGGAGGAAGATTGTTCCTTTTCTCTTGAAATTTTATCAAGCCATCTAAAGCTCATCACATTTCACCTGTATAAGATGACACGCCTTTGCCATGTAAGCACCCCTATATATAGATTATTCACATATGAAGGGGTATAATTTATTATTATATATTAATCTTTTATTAAAAATTCATCCAACCTATCCTTTGCTTTCTCTCTTTTACTTTGATGTTTCTCAAGAAAACCGATGATATTCTCTTTTAAAAGACCTTTGCATTCTCCGCATAATATATCTCCCGATCTGCATCTCTCAGCAATATCTCGTACCTTCTCATCATCACTTTCGAATATGAAATAACGGAAATTCTGTATTGCACAGATATCTGGATTTCCACCCTTTTCTCTCTGTTCCTGAGCTGAAACTCTTCCACCAGTAAACGCTTCATTGATCTTATTTTCAACATCCTCTTTTGTATCTGTAGTAAATATAGTAGTCTTAGGTTGACTAGCAGACATTTTACCAAATCCATCAAGTGAGGGTGCTAATTTGTTGTGAAGAAGTGCTGGTTTATAGTAATCCAAAGTCTCAGCGATGTCTCTCGTCAATCTAAAATGTGGATCCTGATCAATCCCACAAGGGATCACCACAGGTACCTTCCTACCTTCTCTTTCAGTTGGTAGGAAGCATGGAGAAGATTGTATAGCAGTATAGAAAATGCTCCCAACATTGGTTGAATTATCGAATCCAAACACAGCTTTCACGTTAGAAAAATTTAATCTTTTAGCTGCTTTAAGTGCTAGAGGATACAATGTATGTATGTAATCTGTATCTATAAATATATGAGTCTTTTCTGGATCAAAACCAAGTGCAATTATATCCAACGCATTTTCTAAAGCAAAAGAATGAGTTTTTTCTTGAGTCATATCAAAATCAAATAAAAATTTTTCATCATCAGTTAATTGAAAATACAAATCTACATCGAATTTTTCCTGCATCCATTTAGCAAAAATCCAGGGCATTAAATGACCTATATGGGTATGTCCAGAAGGACCCCTTCCAGTATACATAGCGAATTTATTACCTTTCTCGTACTCATCCAAGATCCAATCGAAATCCCTATGTGAGTAGAATATACCTCTTCTCAACATGAAATGAGTATCACCTACTAGGTCTTCTACTCTATCTATCAAGTCCTCGTCTATATGATCTGTTCCAAATTGCTGTAATAGTTTTTCATAGTCGATATTTCCTTCGACTTCCCACGGAGTCACTCTAAACTCTTCTTTTTCACTATCTGAATTACCTGGCATATTTGTTCAGATTTTGAAAGTATTTGACCTTTATAAATCCTACCTTACTTTCACTCACCCCTTTCCTCAATGATTATATATTCAATATATTAAAAGAAAAACAAATGAAAAGAAATACTCATATCGCGGCTTCAATAATATTCGCTATATTTGGAAATATTCTTATCAATATTATATTAAATGGTACTGTTCCTGATAATATTACAAACTTTATTTATTTTTTCCTCAACATGCGTGTTTATACCTTCTTAATTATGATCGGTTTTTCAGTTTTAGGAGGTATATTACCAGATATATTAGATCCTCCATTTACCAAAAGGCATAGGAGGTATGCTCACAGTAAAATTTTACTCATTATTTTCTTAACCATCTTATTGATCACTGTAGTATTGATCTTTATTAAGAGAGGAAATATTATACTTTGGTCACTATATTATTTTCTAGTCGGTTACATATCTCATTTAGTTTTAGATTCTTTCACCCCTGGAGGTTTATGGGGATAAAAATTTTTCAAACTTTAAACTAAAACAACCTATCTTTTTTAAAAAAAAGTAAGTAATCATTTCATACACAGACCTGTCTGATGACCAGACTAAGATTTCAGCAGTCCAAACTTTTAGTAACTGTGGGCTGAATGCGTCGCCGAAGCTTCGCACTTACACCCCAGCTCTATCAAACCCGTCTTCTACGGGAGTCTTAAGGTGCCTCGTTTCAGGGTCGGCTTCAGGCTTAGATGCTTTCAGCCTTTATCCATTACAGCGTGGCTACCCAGCAGTGCCCTCTCGGACAACTGGTAAACTAGTGGCTGCGAAGCCCTGTTCCTCTCGTACTGAGGGCCCCTTCCCCTCAGGCACCAAGACACTCCTACTAAAAAGAAACCAACCTGGCTCACGACGGTCTAAACCCAGCTCACGACCCCTTTTAATGGGCGAACAACCCCACCCTTGCCAGATGCTGCACCGGCAGGATAGAGGGAGCCGACATCGAAGTAGCAAGCCTCCTGGTCGATATGGACTCTTGCAGGAGACAACTCAGTTATCCCTGGGGTAACTTTTCTGTTATCCCTGGGCCCCATAAATAGGCCTCAGGGGTTCGTTATGCCTTGCTTTCGCATCTTGGTTTGTTGTTGTTCCAAACCAAGTCAAGCCAGCTTTTACCATTATATTCTACGGTGGATTCCTGACCCACCTGAGCTGACCTTTGGACGCCCTTGTTATTGTTTCGAGGGTGTGGCGCCCCACCCAAACTGCCCGTCTATCGATGTCCCACCGAAGCGGTTAGGGATACGATCTCAGAAGGGTAGTGTTTCATGGACGACTCGGTGGCACGCTTGTGCGTGTACCTGTGTAACGTCTCCTACCTACACTGCACATCTGAGGTCATACCCCAACGACAGATTGCAGTCAAGCTCCACAGGGTCTTCTCTTTCAAGTAGGAAGTTCTGGACTGTGCGCCAGAAAGTCATTTTCACCGGATTTCAGGCGGGGACAGTAGATCCTTCGTTGATCCTTCATGCAAGCCGCCAATTAAGCGGCTAGGTATTACGCTACCTTAAGAGAGTCATAGTTACTCCCGCCGTTTACCGGTCCTTCCACCTCTTGTAAGAGGGATTCAGATGCCGGCACTGGGCAGAATTCAACGACAATACAAATCCTTTCGGACTAGCTGTCATCTAAGTTTTTATTAAACAGTCGAGGATCTCTAGTTATTGCAACCAGCCATTCACATGACTGGCACCCCTTCTACCAAAGGTACAGGGCTAATTTGCCGATTTCCCTCGCCTGAATTACTCCGACACGTCTTGCCTTGCTAAGGCAGGGGCACCTGTGTCAGTTCTCGGTACGGACACATGTGCTGTAACTGGCCTTTTTTTCATTGGCACCAGGATTTGCCTGAAGCGGACTTAGTCCGCCCTATCCTGCATTCACTCGATTCTCACCATTACGGTTCTCCTCGAGCTTCTACAGTTCGACAAACAGAGATGCTTGCTCAAACTATCCCAATGCGTCAAAGACCAGACAGGGGCACAAACGGCACAGGAATATTAACCTGTTTCCCTATTCGACATCCTCGGTTAAGAGATGCCTTAGGACCGGCTAACCCTCGACTGAAGAACATTGTCGAGGAACCCTAGCCCCTACGACGGAACGGATTCTCACCGTTCTTTGCTGCTACTCATACCAGAATTCTCGTTCGAACGCGGTCCACTCGATCTCACGACCAAGCTTCTAACCACGCACGACGCCTCTCTACTAGACTACCTTGCGGTACTCTGAGGTATCGGTAACCGACTTAGCCCCGTCCATTTTCAGGGCCCACAATCTCGACTGGTGATCTGTTACGAACTCTTTAAAGGAAGGCTGCTTCTAAGCCCACCTTCCAGTTGTCTTAGACTGCGGACACCCTTTTGCTAACACTTAGTCGGTATTTTTGGGACCTTAACCCCAGGCTGGGTTCTTGCCCTTTCGGACACCAAGCTTACCCCGGTGCCCTCACTCCTAGCGTCTACAGAGATAATAAGTTCGGAGTTTGACAGCGTACCAAGAGCTTTCGCTCCCGAATACCCAATCAGTGCTCTACCCTATTATCATCCTCGACTAAGACCTACCTGCGAGTAGTTTCGAGAGGAACCAGCTATTTCCGGTCTCGATTGGCCTTTCACCCCTATGCACAGGTCATCGGAGAGATTTGTAGCTCATCAACCGTGCGGGCCTCCACCTCCCTTTCGAGAGGCTTCACCCTGCCCATGCATAGATCGACCGGTTTCGGGTATCCAACCAATGACTCCAGGCGAACACACCTTGTTCCTCTTCCAAGGAATGCGAACTTATTGGTTTCCCTCTGGCTCCACCCTTATCAGGTTTAACCTCGCCATTGATCAGAACTCTCTGGCCCGTTTTTCGGAACGTACGATAAGACAACGGTCCGCTCCTGCTAAAGAGCATCTTCCCTTACTTGCCTTATCAGTCTGTAACCATCTGGTTTTAGGATCTTTTCACCTCCCGTAAAGGGTACTTTTCAGCTTTCACTCACGATACTAGTGTGCTATCGGTCTCGGAACGTGTTTAGGGTTGGAAGTCAATGCCTCCCAAATTCACGCACGATATCCAACGTACGCTACTCTGGATACCTTGAATCATCTTTCCAAACGTCTCCTACGGGACTGTCACCCTTTATAGTGCTCCATTCCAGGAGACTTCGGATAGTCTGGTTAAGATGTGCCAAGGTCCAAAAATCCACATGTCCCTGCTATTTCTAGAGGGATTCGGTTTGCTCTATACCGCGTTCGATCGACTTTAATAACGGCATCCCTATTGGTTTTTCTTCCTCCCCTTACTAAGATGTTTCAATTCAGGGGGTTCCCTCTCCTTACGGAGTACTATGGAGAAGTCCCATTCGGCAATCGTGGGATCAAAGGTTCCTTGCGCCTACCCCACGCGTTTCGCCGCTTGGCACGACCTTCTTCAGCGTCCGAGCCGAGCCATCCACCAAATGGCTGAGTGACTGCAGCAATAATCTAAGTCTGGTACACATCCAGGTCTGCGTATGACTGGTAATCATCGAATCCCTAATACAAGGATTCTATACCCTACCCCGGTAACCCTTTTTCATGTCACCGAGTGCATTACTTAACAAGTATTTGCGAATATTTAAACTTGATTTCCACGCCGGAAGAACCAAAGGCTTCCACCGTGGGATTCGCTCTTAAAAGGCATGTATTATAAATGCCTTTTGGTTCGTGTTTCCCGCTAATCCTTGGAGTTATTTAAAACCTTCTAATTCTAAATGGTTCTTCCACCTAATACTCTTCGGGTGCGGAATTGTACATCATCTTTCTAACATTAAAGTCTATCGGTAAATTATATTTGTTACCTATACTTTAATAATATCAAATACCCCTGTCTGACATTCAGCAGACGTGATTTGAAATGTGATACTTCCAAACATTCATTTATTAAAAAAATTGGTGCAGAAAAATGAAAAAAATACCAACGGGAATAAGTGATCTAGATTCTATTATTAAAGGTGGAATACCAGCAGGATCGGTCGTTCTTCTATTGAATGAGATAGGTGCAGGAGGGCTAGAATACCTCTACACAGCATCAGCTAAATTATTGAGAGTTATTGATAGCCCTAAAGATATACACCTATTATTAGGAGATGAATGTAGACAATCTATCTTACCTCAAGAAGTACATTATGTAACATTTTCAAGGTCCATGGAGGACGTACTCGATGAAGTTAAAATCTCTTTTAATCAGGATTATTATGATGTCATAGAAGAAAATCTAAAAATAAAAGATTTTTCAGAATCTTACTTCAAAAGAACTATGGTGCCACCAGGATGGACAGGTAAACGAGATAAAAAAAATATATTTTCAGATAACTCAAACTCTGATCTACTGGAAGATTTGGTAAATTTTCTAGAAGAAAATGCTGAAGACAATATGATTATAATCGATTCTTTAACAGATTTGCTTACAAATTCTTCAATAGATAACGAAAAACTAGTTACAATAATCAAAGGTATGAGAAGAGCTTCTAAACAATGGGGTGGCGTGATTTATCTATTATTATCTAAAGGCATCATCGAGAAAAGTACGGAATATTTATTGATTGATAGTGTCGATGGTGTCTTGACATTCGAATGGTCAAAAAATAGAAGGACCTCTCAGAGACAGCGATATATGCTAGTCGACAAATTCATGAGTGTTTTACCACATCTTAAAAGAGAAAAGATAGCTAGATTTACAGCAGAGGTAACTGACTATGAGGGGTATACTGTAGTTAATTATGAAAAAATTAGGTGATAGATATGAAAGATAAAAATATAAAAAGGGTGAAAACAGGCATTGAAGGCCTAGATGAGATGCTAAATGGGGGCGTTCCAAAAGGTCACGTATTTACCGTTATGGGAGCCTTTGGAACTGGTAAAACTACTTTTTCATTACAATATTTATGGAATGGTTTACAAAATGATGAATCAGGAATTTTCATAACATTAGAAGAAGATAGAGATGCAATGATCGAGACAGGTTTGTCTTATGGCTGGGATTTTAGACCTTATATCGAAAATGATAAACTAGCGGTTGAAAAATTAAAACCTGCCGATGCACAAGCTACAATATCAAAGATTCAAAGTGAACTACCTGCCTTTATCGATAATTTTGACGCAGAGAGAATAGCTATAGATTCTGTTTCTCTTCTTAACATGATGTCAGATTCAAACAAGGAAAAAAGAGAAAGATTGTTCAGCCTATGCCAGATGATAAAAGATACAGGTGCTACAGCACTTTTTACTGCTGAAGTTAAAGACGATAACCCTAGAAGTTCTAGAGATGGGTTAATAGAGTATACAACAGATGGTGTTATTTTACTTAGATATAATCAAAAAGATATGCAGGATGTTCAACTCAGTGTTCAGGTTATCAAGATGAGACGGATCGAGCATTCAAGAAAGATTAAACCTTATCTTATATCGGATAAAGGTATAGAAGTTCAGTCAGAAGGAGCTATTTTCTAAGTGATAATATGGGTGTCAGGATAAAAGATATTATCCGTAGTAATGAGATAAAATTAAGTGATCTTGAAAATAAAATTATTGCTGTAGATGCATACAATATAATATATCAATTCTTATCGAGCATCAGGCAGAGAGATGGATCACCATTAAAAGACTCCAAAGGTCGTATAACTTCACATCTTTCAGGCTTGTTGTACAGAAATGCCAATCTTATAGAGAATGGTATTAAGTTGGTATACGTTTTTGATGGTAAACCTGACATTATGAAAGAAGGAACCCTGGAAAAACGTAAAGAAAGAAAAAGGAAGGCTGAAAAAGAGTATGAAGAAGCTCTTGAAAAAGGAGATCTAAAAACTGCTAGAACGAAAGCTCAACAAACATCAAGAATGGATGCGGAGATAGAAGGCAGCGGTAAAGAATTACTCACACTATTAGGTATACCCTGGATACAAGCTCCTGCAGAAGGTGAAAGCCAAGCTGTTCATATGGTAAAAAAAGGTGATGCTTGGGGTGTAGGCAGTCAAGATTACGATTCTCTGTTATTAGGCGCACCCCGTTTGATTAAGAATCTAACAATCACCGGAAGAAGAAAGCTGCCAGGAAGGAACGAATATAAAATGATAAATCCCGAGTTGATCATTTTAGAGGATGTTTTAAATGAGGTTGAAATTACCAGAGAACAACTAATCGATATAGGCATATTGTGTGGTACGGATTATAATGATGGTGTAAAAGGTATAGGGCCCAAAAGAGGACTGAAGTATGTTAAAAAATACGGTGATCTTGAAAATGTATTGAAAGAAAAAGACAAAGAAGTCAATAACTACGAAAGAATAAAAGAACTTTTTTTAAATCCCAAAATTACCGAAGATTATTCTATAAAATTCAGAAAAATGGATGTGGATGGAATAAAAAATTTCTTATGCGAAAAACATGAATTCTCTGAATCGAGGGTCCAGAGTGCTTTAGATAAGATCAAAGAGGGAAGAGATAAAGAAAAACAAACGAGTTTAAGCGCTTTTGGGGACTAACAAAACTCGTCTAAACTTGGTGTGGAAACTTTATCATTTTGGAATAAAGATTCTATCTGTTCTTCCAGCTGCTTAACTCTCTGGTAAAGATAATCAGGTACATCATACTTTTCTACCATCTCCAATGAATGGTTAAGATACTTTTTAACGCTCCCTTCATGTATAGTGAGAGTGAGATTGCCTCCACAATCACACTCTCCACTCAAAGGTATTCTCCTGTATTTCGTATTACATTTTGTACATCTTATTGTTTGAACACCAAATTTATTGAAATTACCGATGAGGTCAGGGATGAAGTGGTCACCTATTACTCTGCTGACAACATCAGCTGTATCAACTGCTCTTATTAGGTCAGCCACTTTTATCTGGGCATTCATCTTATCAGTCATCTTTCCCAATCGAGTATACTTACTCATTGTTGGTCCTTCAGATATATCAGCAGTATCATGAGTATATCCAAATCCCTCGTATTGACTTTCCGTCTCTAACCTATCCTCTGCGAGCTCCATAATCTCAGAAACTTCCTTAGGATCAGGATAATCAACAGTTCGTTCATAGAATTCTAACGGATACTCCCAAATTGTATCTACATTATGAGCTTCACTGTCTATCTCAGAAGGATCTATTCTGGTTGTTAAAACCAGAGGGGCATCCATTAGACCCCCACGCTTTTGAGGTAAGAATTCTTCTGAAAAATTTAGTAGTCCATCTAGGAGAAGCATTATGCAGTCCTCATCTCCGTCACAATTCCTTCTTTTAGCTGCGTGGAAGTATGGGTGTGCATAACCAGCTCTACCTTTATGGAATCCGATCAACCTACCGAGAACACCTCCCGAAGTATGTGGAGCCAATCCAACTATCAGCTCACCAATCATATCTTCTTTTCTTTCTGCATCATAATATGAATTTAGGCCATAGTATTTCTCTAAAAGATCATCAATAAATTTTGCAACTTTTACGATATACTGTCCTGCGCTATTGGATGCGATAAAATCCTGGACCTTGAGTTCTAACATTTGATCAGGATCTTTTAGTTCCTCACCATGGATGTCCTTTTTATATCCTAATTCCCTAGCTCTTTCAACCGATAATCCTATCTCGCTGGGTTTAAAATGGGTCACGGGTAGATCTGTCATATCATATCTTGTCGTACCATCCTTAAATACGTAAATCCCATACTTTGCTCTTAAAATTCCTTTCTCCAACGCCTCAGGTGTCTTTGTCTTGGTCATCAACCCTTTTACACCCTTGATTTTCTGGACATTTCCACCTTCCCCTAAATTAGATAAGGCCTGTCGGAAAATATTCTTCACAGGTATTTTCTGTTCTTTTGGTTCATCTATTATCTCACATCTACCATCACAAGAACATCTCACTGTTGCACTTGTCCTCCCGCACTCTTTACATCTTCTAGCGCTTACATCAACTTCAATAACACCCTCTTCCACAGCTTTTCTAACCAGTCTCTGTGATCCTCCCGCGCTACCTACAGGGAAAAGTGTATGGACCGGGGGGCTCATCTTTCTTTCTTTTGCTTTCTCTGGTCTAGCCATCCTTGAGCCTATGGAAGTCGGCCCCTTACTTCTGATTGGGACTCCAGCTAACTCAGATACATAATTAATAGGGTCTTCTTCACTACTCTCGTTGATTTTTTCTGACGATTCTAAGTCTAAACCTAGAGTAAACGATAAAGATCGATAATCTTTAACTACAATTTTCCCATCCTCTAAAGTATGTGGAATACCGATCTGTTCCATTAATTCTTTGATTTTTCTTTTTTTGTCTATCTTTAGAGCATTTTCAATTTTTCCTTCCTTCGATATCCAATCCCTCAATTCTTTTATTTCATCCACATCAACATAATCCCAAAAATAGATAAATCTTGGATGTAAAGGATACCCCTTTTCTTTTGACAATTCAACCGCCTTTTTATCATCTAATTTACTAGCTGTTATATCCTCATCTATTTCTTGCTTCCACCATTCATGACAGTAGGCACCTGGAACTAAAGGATGATTGTTTTCAACGAACTCGCCATATGGTATGAGGATCTCTCCAACATCTATTATCTCTTTAACTTTTAGATTCAACTCCTTGGCCTCTTCTGCGGTATCAACTCTAGTTACCGTCCCATCATGAAGTAAAACAGTCGGACCTTCAATCGAGTCACAAGGAGTCACTGCACCTGCTTTCCCTGGTCTTTCGATCTTGACCTGAGTACCTAAGGCTAGGAATTCTTCTGTTAAGTACATAGTAGCTGGGTTTATAGCGATAGATGCTAATCCCCCTGTTCTAGCCCTACCATATCTTAATCTAAATCCTCCTTTTCTACTAGGGTGTCCAAAAACAGGTCTTCCTGCTATGGTTTCTTTTATATACTTATAATTTGGTTTGACTCCTTTACTTCCTTCTTCTTCCTCTTCTTCATCAGATTTGCTCTTACCAGACATGTGTTTATCGATATATTCATCTAAAAAATCCCATCCGATACCTAATTTTTCAACGTGCTTTTTTAGTTTTTGTGCTTTAAGACACATACCTTCAGCTATTACAAGACAAGCACCGCCTCTCACTCTATTTGTATCAACTCTTGGTAAATCTCTGTTACCAGATACTTCTGTATCAGTACCTTCACCACTTATACCTACAGGACAACCATCTACTATCAAAGATATCTCTTCATTTGAAGGTGTGTATTGAAGTCCTAATGATTTCTTATAGAGAGGGATCTCTTCCTTGAATCTCTGTATTTCATCTTTACTCGCTTTAAATTCACCTATACCCAACTCCCGTCGAACCACATCAGCTATCAGTACACTCATGGCCTGACCGGTTCCTCCTGCTGAACGGATAGGGCCTGCAAATGATAATTCAACATAGTCACTTCCGTCAAAATTCTCCCGAATCTTTACTCCGCCGATACCTTCCAACGGAGCAACAAGAATTCCTTCAGTTAATACTGCTAAACCGATCCTTACTGCATCCTCCAATCTTTCACCAACACTACCCTCATCCCTAGATGCTACTTCTTTCGCAATTCGGATTGATACCTCTTCCCTATCGTATTCTTCACTAAGCTCTCGAATTTTTTCAGCAGTGTTTTTAACTCCAGTCAGTTCCTGTGCCCTCAAAGCTAAGTCCTCAGCTCGTGGGATTTCAACTTCAGTCGTAGGGTCATATCCCATATTCCTCGCTTTTTCAGCTAACTGATAACATCCCTCTGCTTTGTCTTCCAGACTTTGGAAATATTGTTTCATCTCGTCAGAAAATTTTAGTTCCGGCGTACTAATACCTCCATTCCCGCGATAAATATATGCGTAATCATTAGGTAAATCAAGTCATAGAATACCTGATTATTAAGATTACTGGTGAGCTTGATTTTTAGAAATAAAAGTTGATAAATACTTGTTCATTTTTCACTTATATATGGTTTACAGAAATGCGGAAGAAATAATCAAAGACAATCAAAAAGGTGCTGCAGAACTTATGAAAGATATGGGTGAGAATATACTTGATATGAATATAAGTGAAGCAAAAGAATATGTTATGAAAATAATAAAGAATAGATATAGCATGACTCCCCTCATAAATCTATCTAATGTCTTCTTTACTGCTTTAGATGAAGGAGATGACTTCTCTAAGGAAGTTAAAAATTATATGAATAAAGTAGAAGAATCTAGAAATGAAACGATAAACAAAATGAAATCTATCATAGATAAAAACGAATTCCATCACGCAGCTACAATAAGCTATAGTTCCACTGTGATAGATACAATAAAAGATATCAGTAAAGCTACAGTGTTCGAATCGAGACCTCTCAATGAAGGGAGAAAAACTGCGGAATTACTACGATCAAATGATACTGATGTTGGATACTGGATCGACGCTGCTATGTTGAAAGGGTTAGAGGACTGTGATTTCGTGATAATTGGTACAGATACTATATCACATAAAGGATTTCTGAATAAAATTGGTTCATATCCCTTAGTTATATCTGCTAAAGAAAAAGATATTCCAGTATATGCTGTAAGTGATGAATCTAAATTAATGCCCATAGATTTTATAATGTCAAAAAGTGAGAGCCATCCCTCAAATGAAGTCTGGAAAACAATTAAAGAAATAGAAGTTCACAATGAATATTTCGAAAGAGTTCCTTTAAAATATGTTTCATTCGTTATCGGGAAAGGAGTATTCGATGAATATGAAATAATAAACAAGGTAAAGAAGAAAAAGGTTTCTGATTTTTTAAAAGAGTTTTATCCTTTAAGGTGATATAGGACTTTCCTTTTCCTTCATCTCTTCTTTCTCCATCTTCTTTTGTTTGATCTCTTCTTTTATAACTTCACCTAAATGCTTGATGCCTTCTTTTATTTCCTCTTCTGAAGAGTGTGTAAAGTTTATCCTCATGGTATTATACCCACGATCTTCTACAAAGAAAGCGTCGCCAACTACATAAGCTACGTTCCTCTGTACAGCTTTATCGAACATTTCACGGGTATTTACATATTCAGGAAGTTTAGCCCAAATGAACATTCCACCCATAGGTCTGTTCCATTCCGCCTCTTCAGGGAAATGTTCTTCCATTGCTTCTAGCATTGTCAAACGCTTTTTATTGTAAAGTTCTTTTATCTCTTCTAGGTGTTTGTCTAATATGCCTTCAGATACGTATTTCCAAGCCACATATTGACCAAAAGGATTAGTACAAAGGTCGGTAGCCTGTTTTGCGATCACCATCTTTTCTATCAATATTTTTGGACCAGTACACCATGCGATCCTGAATCCTGGTGCTAAAATTTTAGAGAAAGTTTCTAATCTGACCACTCTATCGTCATCGTCAATAGACATCAGATGGGGCATCGGTTCCCCCTCATATCTTAAATGTGAGTAAGGTGAATCTTCAACAATCAAAATATCATACTTTTCTGCGATCTCGATCAACCGATGTCTCTTTTCTGCTGACATGGTGGCTCCAGAAGGATTTTGGAATGTCGGGACCACGTAAACAAACTTTGGTTTTCTACCCATCTTAATCAATTGTCCAACTTTCTTATCGAGCATCTCCATATCCATCCCATCTTCTTCCACTCTTACTGTTTCCATATTTGCTTCATAAGCTCTAAATGCTCCTGTAGCGCCAAGATAGGTTGGTGAGCCAACTATAATCGTATCGCCAGGATCCAATAGAACTTTACTCAATAATTCAAGTGCCTGCTGAGAACCGGCTGTTATCACTATATTATCCCTTTCAACCGGCATCCCTCTGCCTGTCATCATCTTTGCAAGTTCATCCCTTAAATTGTTCACTCCCTCTGTTGAACCGTACTGTAATATCTTATCACCCATCTCATCGAGCAGGTTGTTGATTATCTCTCTAGTTTCTTCTGTAGGAAATGCTTTTGGATTTGGTAACCCTCCTGCAAATGATATCAAACCGGGTTTTTGTATCAATTTTAGCAATTCCCTAATCTCTGAGGCCTTCATCTTGCCTGCTCTTTTCGAGAATAATCGATTATAATCTACCATTTTATCAGCACATATGCGATAAACTAGTGTACATTAATATTTTCGGTCTATTTTACCTCAATACTTATATGATAGATTGATAATCTTTTATTAGAAGGAAGTGAAAATTATGGAAATGACGGGAGGATGCCATATCTGCGGTAAAGTTGCAACTCAATCCTGTAAAATATGTGGTATGATTACCTGTGATAAACATCTTAGAAACGGAATTTGTCTAGAATGCAGAACAGGTAGGAAAATAGATAGAGAGAAAGAAGAAAAAAGTCTTCAAGAAAACGTTTTTACCTAAATTTTTTCTAGAAAGATTATACCTTCTTCAAAATCGATGGACTCTACTTCTTCACCTTTATGTACCTTTGACTTTTTAATCTCAACATCTTCTTTACCGATGTTATAAGTTTCACCATCTATCACTATCTTATAATCACCGGATCCCAAAGCTTTCGAGACTTTTGAAGGGTCTGTTTTCTTTAACTTCTCAACTATTTCATTCGCTTTGTTCTTGAATTTGGGTCCGATCGAAGAATAATCCGGTATTATCTCCGTTGCTTTCTCCTCCAACTCATCCGAAGCGATAAAATTGATCCTTTCTGCTTTGACTGTGTTCAATATGTCTTCCTCATTTTCTTTTATACCTGAAGCTGAGCTGATTATTCTGATTTCTCCGATCTCCTCGTTCAAAGGTATGCCTTTTTCAGATTTCCAGTTTCTGATTTCAGCTATTATGTCCTTTACTAATTCACCCTGTTCTTCAGATTCATCATCGATTAAAATTTCTTCTGGCCAGTTGGAAACATGTACACTTTTCTTTCCTTCGAACTCTTTGTAATACCTATCATAGACCTCTTCGGTTATGAAACACATGAAAGGTGCTAGCATCTTCGTTATACCGAGACCTACATTATACAGAGTATACTTCACTGCTTCATCTTCTTTCTTGTATATCCTATGTTTTATCATCTCTATGTAATGATCGGCCAATACATGCCATAAGAAATATTCAACTTCTTTCAATGCTTTATCGTATCTATATTCATTCATATATTTAGTAGCATCTTTGACGAGTTTACTGTACTTGCTTAGTAACCATCTGTCTACTGTCTTTAATTCGGGCATCTCTGTGATTTTTTCATCTATAGAACTACCAATAAATTTCTGGAGGTTCCAATATTTGGTTCTTATTCTCTGACCCCTCTTCAACCACTTTTTCTCGAATTCGCTGTCTTCACCGGGTTTGTTCGAGCCGCCTAGATATCGAATAGTATCCGCACCGTATTCATCTGCTACCTCTTCTGGATCCACAATGATACCCTTTGAGGAGGAAAATGCTTTTCCACCAGGCAGCATAAGATATCCATGTATCATGATGTCCTCCCATGGTTTCTCATCAGAATGAAATAGACTTTTTACTATAGTATTGAAAGCCCAAAAACTGATTATGTCATGTGATTGTGGTCTCAGTGTGAACGGAAATACTTTGTCGAATAATTCAGAATCATTTATCCATCCAGTTGCTATGTAAGGTGTTAGAGATGATGTAGCCCATGTATCTAACACGTCTTCTTCTGGTTCAAATTCTTCACCCCCACAGTTCTCACATTTTTCTATCGGGTCGTCAACCAAGGGATTCACAGGCAATTGTTCATCCTTCGCTAGTTTAACTTCACCACAATCCTTACAATACCAAACTGGGAAAGGAATGCCATGGTACCTCTGTCTCGATATACACCAGTCCCATCTCAGTGATTTTACCCAGGTATCATATCTAACCTTCATGTGTTCTGGATACCAATTTAGTTCTTCTCCAACATCTCGATATTTATCTCTAAGATCAAGATACTTGATAAACCACTGCTTGGTTACTAGGAATTCAATTGGAGAGTCACATCTTTCATGTACGTTCACATCATGTACTATTTCCCACAGTTCACCCAATTTATTATTCTTTTTTAGATCTTCGATTATCCTTTCTCTAGCTTCTTCTACATCCAATCCAGAATATTCATCTGCTTTATCAGTCATATGGCCTGTTTCATCTATTGCTATCCTCAAGGGTAGATCGTGGGCGTACCACCAATCGATATCCGTCTGATCACCAAATGTACAGCACATAACGATTCCTGTTCCAGTCTCCATATCTACCTTATCATCTTCAATAATAGGTACCTCCTGACCAAATAATGGTACCTTGGCTGTCTTACCAATCAGATGTCTGTTTTCTTCATCATCAGGATGGACGAACACTGCGACACAAGCTGGGAGAAGTTCAGGCCTGGTTGTTGATATAGTTATATGACCTCCACCTTCTAGGTCAAAATAGATATTATTGAACATGCCTTCCTTTTCTAACTCATCAGTTTCCACCTGAGATATTGCAGTTTCACAGTGAGGGCACCATAATGTGGGTGCTTCTTTTCTATACTCTCTACCCCTCTTATACAGTTCGATGAAAGACTTTTGAGATGTTTTTCTAGATTCTTCATCTATAGTCCTATAAAATATATCATAATCTGGGAAAGTGCCAACTCTTTTCCATTTTCTTTCGAGATCGTCTTCTAACTTCTTACTTTCCTCTAAACACAATTCAATAAATCTTTCACGTCCAACATCTTTTGGATCGACACCTGTTTCATTTTTAACATAAAGTTCAGTAGCAATCCCATTATCATCAAAACCCCAAGGATAGAAAACGTTGTATCCCTGCATCCTTTTGTACCTTGCAATTATATCCATCTGTGCATATGAAAATGCATGGCCTATGTGCATCCTACCTGAGATTGTAGGAGGTGGTGTGTCTATAGAAAAGATGGGTTTTTCAGAATCTCTATCGAACTTGTAGATATCGCTATCTTCCCACCTTTCCAGCCATTTCTTTTCGATCTCAACGAATTCTTCTGTTCCATAGGAAGACATGGTGGGTACTAAATTGTATTAAGACTTTAAATTTTCGGAAGTTTCTGTTATTAGGTTAAATACAAAAACAGTTATAAGACAAAAAGGAATTATTAGATTTGTTATAAATGAAACTAACCGACAAAGAAATCAAAAATATAAAAGAGATGCGTAAAGACGGGTTATCTCTAAATCAGATCGCTGATAAGTTAGAAAAAGATGAAAACGAATTTAAAAATTATATAATCAAAGAGAAGTTGTTGAGTAAAGAATTATATGAACTATCACTGCAGTCAAAAGCCTTTAAGATGTTCGACGAAGGAAAAGATGCTGTTGATCTTGTTAAAGAGGGTTACTGTACAGCAGCTGAAGCCGGAGTTTTAATGGAAAAATATTCCGATCTTTCTGGAGCTGAAGACCAATCCGAACAAATCAAAGACATGCACAGAAAAATATCAACACAGGTAGGTCTTTTAGGGAGCAGAGTTGCCCGATTAGAGGTGAAAATCATGAACTCGTTATTATTGCCAAAAACCTTTGAATGTCCTTCCTGTGGTAACAAAGGTAAGTACGAAGTGGGTGTTGTTTGTAATGCATGTGGACAAGTAGCAACATACATACCAGATGTGATAAAAGACAGTTTATCTGGGAAGATTGTAGACACTTCTGTTTACGTGGGCAATAAGGAAGATGAAGAAGACTAACTAACATAAGAGATGGTATCCATCTCTCTTTCCAAAATGCTTATTCGTTTTTCATCTAAAGCATTTGGATTTACTATTACTAAAAATATACTTTTAGTTTCAGAAACGATATCCACCATATGACGGATAAATTTAATCGATGCTTCAAAATTCACGTTACTTATAAGATATTCCAATCCATCCAATAATATTAAAGAATCTTCTTTTATCTTCTTTTCTAATACCCAACTCAATCTCTCTAAGTTGGGCGATATAATATCGTATATCTCGCTTTCCTTATCTGTTAACCATTTAACCTCAGCTTCTTTTAAATCAAATTCTTCTTCTATCCGTTTGGGATTAAGCCTAGAGATTATGAACTTGTGAAGGTCCTTTTCTATTTTCTCGAATAGCTCAAATACTATATCAGCACTTTGCTCTTTGATAAGATAACTTCTGCTTTCTAAAACATCTAACTTTAACTCTCTATTTTCAACCTCTTTATCTATATATTGTTCTAATGTTTTTCTCACATTATCTAAAGTTACCTTCTCATCTAAAAGATCGGAATAAGCTGATATCCTAGTTAAAGCCCCCTCGATGAATCTTACGTTCTTTTTGATGTTTTTAGCTATGAAATTCAACACATCTGGTGGTGTATCTATACTAAACTGCTTTGATTTTTCTTTGATTATCTCTTTTCTGCTTTCAAACGTGGGTGGTAATATATCAACCACCAGGCCAGATTTAAATATTGATGCTAACCTTTCCTCAACCTCTGTTATTTTTTCAGGTGAGCGGTCACTGGAAATCACTATCTGACCGCTTCCATTTTGAATTTCGTTAAATATGTGAAAAAGAGAATGTTGGGCTTCAGGTTTTTCAGTTATAAACTGAATATCGTCTAATAATAGAGTATCGAATTCAGAGTATTTTTCTTTGAATTTTGCTAATTCATCCTGCTCTAAATACTTATTAAAATCAGTAACTAATTTAGAAGTCGTGATGTATTTTATTTGTCTATCTGGGAATCTTTTAGATAAAGCTCTCCCAATTGCTTTCATCAGATGGGTTTTACCCAACCCAGATTCACCTTTGATAAATAATGGATTGTAACTTCTATCGGGATTTTTTGAAACAGCCACAGCAGCTGCACATGCAAATCGATTATTTGGACCAACTATAAAATTTTCAAAACTATATCTGTTGGGAAACTCATCTTCAATATCTTTTGACATTTGTTTTGTTTCATCTATGATTTTTTACCTATTATATTGAGTGTTTTTTTGTCATTCTCTTTGGAATACTCTTCATAAACAGTTTCCTTTTCTTTACCAGGTATTTTTCCTTCTAATTCCGAAATCAATTTATCCACATCGACCTTTGTATGAATACTTATTTTCAACTCAGACCTCTGATCTAAGGCTTGAACATTTTGTAAAGATTCTAAGTCCGTTAATTTTCCCGAAGGTGTATCTAACTGAGAAGTCCTAGGTATTCCATTTTTTATTATTACTAGTCCTTCATATTCATCGGGTATTTCCACCATGATGTAACCATTAAATGAATGGGTTTTTAATTTGGTTACCAAAATTTGGAGCTTACCAGAACCTTCGACTTCTTTTATTTTTATTCCTTCAGGGATATTATTTGGTGACAAGGTATTACTTAATTTGTCACCATGATAAATATATTTTCGCTAAAAAAGCAAAAAAAACTTATCCTTTGTGTCTGATTCCTTAATGATGAAAAGTCTGTTGACCCGGTGTCCTTACTGTGGAGCACACTTTTATAAAAATACACCTGAAAACGATATTTCATATGTAAATATAATATGTCCTTACTGCAATTACCAATATAAAGACTCTATAGATGAAGAAAGAATTAAGAAACATGATTTTTACTGGGAGATATATTCTGGTCTCTATCCCCCAATAAAATCCGAAATACATAAAAAATCAAGATTAACAATTTCTGGGGTATTACTACTTTTAACATTACCATTTTTCATCTACGGTCTCTCACAAATATTTTTCCAAGGTGCTTTATCAGGTCTTTCTGTGGTGGAAACTAACACCATATATGGGGTATGGTTAGCGGGATTGATTTTTCTTCTTTTCGTTATAGCTGGTATAATTAGTGCATTGAAGCGTTATTCATTCGTGATTTCCTTATCTGGAATTATCTTTGCTCTACTGAGTTCAGTCCTCTGGCTCTACATCTACCAAAGACTAGATCAACACATGTTTGACAATTTTTATCAACTCCTAATGTTTGGTCCTCAAATCCTATCCCTCATATCTTTAACATTAATTATTAAGAACAGAAAATCGTTCAAACTCGGTTATTGATTATTGGATATATAAGAACTGATAACCCATATAAAGAACATATCCGGCAAGCATTACTATGCCTTCCAAGCGAGATATTTTCTTACCCGTATACATGAAGATAGTTAAAATTATACTAACTATAACCATGATTAACATACTATAGATGAGATCTGGTGAAAAATCCAATGGAACAAAGGTCGCACAAATACCTAAAACCATAAGGATATTGAACGTATTTGAACCGATAACATTGCCTAAAGATATATCAGATTCTTCTCTATAAGCTGCCATACTAGAGGCAGCTAATTCAGGTAAAGAAGTTGCTAAAGCAATGATCGTGAGACCTACCACACCTTCTTTTAAACCAAATTCATCCATATAGAATATTGCTCCATCAATCATCAATTCTGCTCCAATGGCGATTCCAAGTAAACCAAATACTATTTTAGCGATGTTGATTTTCGGAGCGTACTCCTCCTTTTGCACATAATCTTCATCCTTTATCTCTTCCTCAATTTCTAATTCTTCTTTGATTATTTCTTTTTCACCCTCAAAATAAGCAATCCAAATAAAGAAACCGATGTATCCTATAAACGCTAATAATAATAGAATGCCCTCCCATCTCTCTATAACATAACCAGAAGCCAATATGTTTGATGAAAAAAGAATCAACAAGACCATAGCTCCAAACATAATCGGTATCTCTCTTTTAATAATATTTCTGTCAACACTTATCGGTTTTATCAGTGAACTTGCACCTAAAACCAATAAAATATTTGCAATATTTGATCCTATAACATTTCCAACAGAGATCCCCTGTTTCCCCTTGAAAATCGCATTTAAACTTCCAGCAAGTTCTGGTAGAGATGTGCCAAAGGATACAAGTGTTAATCCAATTACGATCGCTGGTACCCCAAAATATGCTGCAGTTTTACCTCCCCCCTCTACTAGAAAATCAGCACCTTTAACTAAAATTACTACACCTACAATTAGTGCTGCAGTCCATCCTAGTAACTGTAAAACCATGATGGGGCATTTTATTATAGTATAAAAAAGTTTTAGTATCCCATGTTCAGATTAAATATTCGGACGCACTATTATGAAAAAATATGAATATAATGAAGAAATTGTATTAGTCGGAGTCGACTATCTAGGTGATAAGAGTCTAGAATCTGACATATCCGACTTGATTGGAAAATACGAACCTGGCATAGTGGGTCTAACTTTATGTGAAAAACGATTTGAATCATTAGAGGAAGAAGAAAAATGGAAGGATAAACCATTATTACCTTCTTACAAAGAAGGGAAAACCGGCACTTTGATCTATCAAGCATTTATGGATGCGGTAAGAGAGAACCTGAGACGGTTTAAAGGCCTTAAACCTGAAAGTCATATTGCAAACCTTGTACCTCTTGCTGACTCACTTAATGTTGATGTAGAGTTTTTGGACAGAGACATAACTCTCACCCTCAGTAGATCTTTTAGGAATATGTCTCCTATTGAAAAACTGAAAATGATCTGGTATTTTAGATCAACGATGTTGACCTTTTCTGAGGAAAAAAAATCAGAATCTGTAAAGGAGATAGAAAAACATGATGATTTAATAGAGGGTGTTTTAGATACAGTTAGAAAGTTTGCCCCCACCGTGACTAAAAGGGCCAAAAGTGAAAGGATCGAATACATTAGTAGAAGGATATTTAGATCCTCAAAAAGAGATAAAATAATTGCGGTCGTTCCAGAAAGTAAACTTCTTGACGTAAAAAATAAACTTGATGATATACAAAAAGAGGAAAAAGAAAGAGGGAGAGCTAGGGGCATACTTCATTTAGAAAAAATCAGTAAGAAAGTCTATACAACTCTATTGAGATTTGCTTCTCCTATCTTTTTCATCAGTTTGGCTGTTTATCTATTTTTATTCTCTGATGTTCTGAATATCTGGCGTGCCTGGCTATACTGGTTTATCGCAGTAGGGGGTATGGCTGCTTTAGGTGCTTTGCTTGGTAGAGGGCATCCTATCTCGATAATAACTTCTTTCATATTGGCACCTTTCATGTCTTTAACCTTAATTGGTCCTGGATGGATAGCTGGATATGTAGAATTAAAAATTAGGAATCCTAAAGTGAGGGACTTGAGAGAACTTACCTCTTCAGATTCCAGTAGAGATTTCCTATCCAATAATATTATAAGAATATTTCTTGTAGGAACATTCTCCAACGTTTTTACGTGGATTGGACTATTCATCGTTCTACCTTTACTGATATCAATACTTGGCTAAATAGAAAAATATATAACCCAAATTATGTTCATTAATACAATCTAAAATGAAACTAAAAAATTTCTTAAAAAGGTTTATCGAAGGTCTTCTAATGGGGGGTGCTAATATAATCCCAGGTGTTTCCGGAGGAACTATAGCCTTGATTATCGGGATTTATGATAGATTAATACATGCTATAAACCAGATCCCTAAAGACCTTCCTCTACCTCTTTTTAAAGGAGATATAGATGGCTTTAAATCTAAATTGAAAGATATTGATTTTCCATTCCTTGCTCCACTGGCAGTTGGAGCTCTAGTATCTATAATCACTATAGCAAGAGGTCTAGAGATCGTTATGGATTCATACCCTGCTATAACATTTGCTTTCTTTTTTGGGTTGATATTGGTATCGGTAGCAATAATATACAAATATATTGAGAGGATCAATTTTTACTCTATACTATCAGCCTTCATTGGTTTTCTTTTCGTTTTCTATATTTTGGGAATCGAAGGTATAGAATTCAGCCATGGACCTATAACTATATTTTTCTCAGGTATGGTGGCAATCGTTTCCATGATTCTACCAGGTATTTCAGGATCATATATATTATTGATTCTTCATCAATATGAATACATGGTTGAGGCATTATATTCTTTTAATTTTCAAACTATCATCATATTTGTAGCGGGAGCTGTAGTCGGTCTATTCGGTTTTGCAAAAATACTGGATTATCTACTACAAAAATATCCTTCAATATCTATGGCATTTCTGTTCGGATTGATGGTCGGGGCTCTTAGAGTCCCACTTGTAAAATCAGTAAATAATGCTAGTAACATTTTTGAGATAATAATTCCCGCCATAATTGGGGCAGCCCTTATAGCAATTTTAGAGTACAAATATTTATTAAAAGAACGGATGAACTAAATCTTTTTAAACCCTCTTTTTATCCATCCTCCTACTGCTCTTCTTACATAGAAGAAAGTTTGAGGATAAGTTCTACTTTGGCCTCTAACATCTGTTTTATATTCTTTGATATCACTAATCAGCTCTTGCCAGCTGTTGGCATTATCAACTATGGTGTAAGCTTTCCCAACACTCTTCAAGCGGTGAGCATCACTTCCACCAATAATAGGTAAATTCATTTCTTTTGCTAACTTTTTTGATCTTATATTTTTATAACCCCATGTTCTACCGTTCATCCCTTCCATAGCATCCCAATCATTACCTCGAATTACGTCCTCACCCATCCCAGACCAGAATCTGTAAGGGTGAACTGCAACAGCTATTGCATCATGTTCATGGATGATATCTACCGCTTCTTCAACTGTTTTAGGTCTACCAATCTCGTCCTTCAAACCAAGTGCACCTACATGTCCTTCCTCAGTACTAACTTCTATACCAGGTACCAATATCAAATCAGTATCCATGTCTTTTATTTCATTGTAACCTTTGATGGTATTATGATCCAATATTGCTAAACCATCTAACCCTTTTTTTTCAGCAATCTTAACTATCTCTCTCGGTTTGGATTTAGAGTCCCCTGAATATTGAGAATGGATATGTAAATCAAATTTCATGTTCTTTCACCTTCAACAGACGATATTATCTTTTTAGCAAGTTCAGTGTCTTCATTTTTCAACATTTTTATTACCTTATTTTTAATTTCCTCTTTTTGTTCTTTTTCCGCAACAGGTATTCTACTGGCATATACCATTGAATCTAAATATGGATTATCTCTAGTTAAGTATTCCTTTTTTTCTCCTTTTTGATACTTTATTTCAGCGTTAATGGATTTTAACAAAAGTTTTCCATATTTATCAATCCCTTTTTTTTCTTCAATGCTTTTAACTTCACAAAAAAAAGTCTTTGTTGCCTCTTTTGGATAATAATAAGAATCTTTCTTTAAAACTTCATCTTCGCTCAGTTCTGATTGGTTCGGTTCATTATATCCAGTCAAAGAAGCTTTATAGAAAAGCTGAAGGCTTTTTGTTAATGAAAACGTAAATTTGCTGCCTATTCCTAGATTCTTACTGGTATCAGAAGGATGATATAATCGTAATTGCAAATGATTTTCACTAACCTCTGCTCCTACAGCTGATGTATTTAATGTCTTGTTAAAGGATATTAGAATACCCTCATAATATGTCATAATTTCCCTCTGTTAAGCTACCTCCATACCACCAACGTTCTTCTTATCTTTCTTTCCCTGTTCAGAAAAATTTACCTTAGGTAGAGGTATTGGGGGAGGGAGTTGTAACTCTTTAGCTAGTATTACCGCTTCAGGTATACAGTTATTAATAATCGTCGAATGGATCTGCTGAGCTACATCTTGAGGCATTTCGTTATCTTTTTTCCATTTTTTTGCTAGATTGGGATAGTTCCCCTCGAATAATATCTTGCCTTCAATCTTTATCATCCCCACATTAGAATAGTTGATATTGAATCTGAAGTTCAACTCATTTTTATTATTGTCTATTTTCTTGATACGTGTAACCGAGCTATTGTGGTCAACTCTTAAATTTCCTCTAGTTTCTCCCTTTTCACTGTACCTTTCAGCATCAATGGATCTTATCTCAAAATTCTTAACAGCCATAAAGCGATATTAAAACCGGTTCTTTAATAATCTTTTGTTCAATGTAGAATTTACATAAAAATGAAGTAATGTAAGCAAAATGTTTATAATCTTCCGGGCTAATTGATATGAAGCTAAATTATACATAAGTTGTGGTTAAAATGTCTCCTGCTAACTTAATTGAAATGTTATTAGAGGATATCAAAGAGAATCCAGAAATCAAAAATGTAACTCTTGTTTCTAGAAGTGGTATGCATATAGCTGGTGAGGTACCAAAAAATTCCCACCGTGAGACATTCGTAGCGATGTCTGCTATATTACTTGGATCAGCAGAAACTGCTACGTCTGAATTGAAAGATGAATTATCGTATGTTCTCGTGGAATTAAAGAATTCCCGTATCTTGATTTTGAACAGCGGGCCTTCAGCGATTCTTGTTACAAGGCTAAATAGAGAAAGTGATATTGATGAAATTATCAATTACCTTGAAAATCCTATCCAGGACATTCAAGATTCGCTATAAATTTTGGAGGGGTTATTATTAGCATTACTAGTTTTATTAATTGTAACGTCATCTCACTCGAAAGACGTTCCGAAATGTACCATGGTTTTACTGTTGAAAATGGAGCAATAGGCAATATAGATAATTACGACAAAATAATGGAAGGTACTGATAAAAAGATTGACCTGGATGGCAATTATGTTTTGCCGGGATTCATCGATTCCCACACGCATCTTCTTGAAACAGGGCTTAAAATGGATAGAGTTGATCTTTCTAAGTGCGAAACTTTTGAAGAGGTCAAATATTATTTAGGGAAAAAAATAGAAGAAACTGAAGAAGATGGATGGGTGATTGGTGTTGATTATGATGAATCTAAATGGAAAGATACTGATGCACCAGACAAAGACGATTTAGATGAGCTAAGTGAAAAGCATCCTATAATAATCAAAAGAATCTGTGGACACTCAGCTGTGGCTAATTCTTTAGCATTAGATGAAATAGGAATGGATAGTGAAGAAATTGATTATGAATCGGGACATATTAAAGAAGAGCCTGTATGGGAGCTAGATGAAATCATATCGATTTCTAAAGAAGAAAAAAAAGAAGCCATTAAAAGAGGGATTGAAAAAGCTCACTCTCTGGGAATCACCTGTGTTCATGAAGTTGTAGGAAAGGAAGCATGGGAAGCCTATAAAGAACTGGATGAAGAAGATGATCTAGATTTAAGATTTCGATGTTATATTTACTACGATGATGTAGAAGAAGATGGACCTGTCCAGAAAAGCGATTTTCTTTCATTGAACGGATTAAAAGTCTTTGCAGATGGATCAATAGGCGCAAGGACTGCTGCTCTAGAAGAAGAATATGCAGATGATCCTGGTAATAAAGGTATATTGATTCATGACCAAGATGAGATTGAAGAGATAATCAAAAATGGTGAAGAAAAAGGGTTTCAGATTATGATTCATGCTATCGGGGATAGATCCATATCTACTGTAATTAATGCATTTGAAGAAAGCTCTACAAAAGCATCAGAACTAAGGCACAGAATCGAACATGCTGAAATGCTGTGGGAAGAAAACATACGAAGGATTAGGGACCTAAACTTGATATTATCTGCTCAACCAAATTTTGCATATAAGTGGTCAAAAACAGGAGGGATGAACGATACGAGACTGGGCAAAAAAAGACTTCAAAATTGTAATCCTTACTGGGATATCCAAAGATCATTGGTTAAAATGACCTTTGGTTCAGACTGTATGCCTATGGATCCCTTATTTGGGATATATTCAGCTGTAAATCATCCCATTCTCGAGCAAAGGATTTCTACATACAATGCCTTACAAAGCTACATCACAAATGGAGCCTACGCAGGCAAGGATGAAAACAAATTCGGTAAATTTAAGGAAGGTATGTCTGCTGATTTTGTAGTTTTATCAGCTAATCCATTAGAATCTGATAGTATAAAAGATATCGAAGTAGTAATGACTGTAGTTGATGGGGAGATTGTTTACGACAATAGAAATTAAAATTATTTTAAATATTCATCCGATTACCTTATATATCCCCTTTTTATTGAAAATACCGGTGTTTGAAAATGCCTGAAATACCTGAAGAATTAAGATATACGGAAGATCACGAATGGGTGAAATTAACAGACGGAGAAGCACAGTATGGCATCACTGATTATGCACAGGAAGAATTAGGAGATATAGTTTATATCGAACTCCCAGAAGTTGGTGAGGATGTTGAGAAAGGTGACATGATAGGTGTGATTGAATCAGTAAAAACCGTATCAGATCTTTATGCTCCTATGACTGGAACAATAACAAAAGTTAATGATGAACTTGAAGAATCACCAGAGACTATAAATGATGATCCATACGGAGATGGATGGATAGTAAAAATAGAATACGAAGATAAATCCGAGTATGAAAGTTTGATGGATGCAGAAGAATTTAAACTTCATACAGAATAAAAACCTTTCTTCTCTTATTATATCAAATCAGTAGATCGAATTAAAAAAGAAAATGGTTTTTAGATTTTATTACTAGTATTTATCTAAAAATGAAAATCTATCGTGAGCTGGCATTCCCTCATTAAAGCAGTAGTGTATTTCACTGAAGTCTTTTCTAAATTCTTTTACATCTACTTTGACTTTTTCTAGATCCTCTTTATCCATCACTATTCTTTTGATGAATTCTGCGACCTCATCCATCTCATTTTCTTTCATTCCTAGCCTTGTAAGTTCTTGGGCACCTAACCTTATACCACTAGGTTCCTGTGCACTGTCAACGTCATCCCAAGGAAGCAGATTTTTATTTGCTATAATGTTAGCTTCTTCCATAGCCTCGACTAGAGTTTCTCCACCGCCTTCATCTAAAACATCTACAGCTATAGTATGTGATGCAGTAAATCCTTTATGCTCACACAAAACATCGAATCCTCTTTCGTACAATGCTTGTCCCAGGGCCTGTGCATTTTTGATTATCTGATCTGCGTAATCTTCTCCAAACTTCTGGTGTTCAGAAAGTGAAACTCCCAAAGCAGCCATCGTGTGGAGATGATGATTAGAGAGTACTCCTGGGAATACACCGTACTTGAGCTTTTCCTGAGTCTCTTCATCTCTTGGATTGGCCAAAAGAATACCTCTCTGAGGGCCAGGAAGTGTCTTGTGTGTACTACCTGTCATTATTTCAGCACCTTCTTCTAAAGGTTGCTGGAATCTCCCTGCACCTATTAAACCTAAAACGTGTGCTCCATCATACCATACATGGCAACCTACTTCTTCAAACGTTTCTTTTAATTCGTCTAATGGTGGAGGAAATAAGAATACTGATTGACCAAACAGTGCAATATCAGGTTCTTCTTCAAGTAAAAGATCTTTTGTACCTTCTAAATCTATATTCATCTCGTCTACATTGAAAGGATAAGTCTTCGGTTTCATCCCTCTGAATCCTACTGAACCAAAAACAGCACTACTTATATGGGCTCCGTCTGATACATCTACAGATGTTATAGATTTATCTGGTCCTCCTAGTGCCATAAGAACTGCTTGATTTGCATTTGTTCCAGATATAGGCCTTACATCAGCGTAATCTGCACCAAATAAATCCTTGGCTAATTCCTGCACTTTTAATTCTATCTTATCAACATAAATATTACCCTGATAATATCTATTTCCCGGAGTCCCTTCGGCATACCTGTCCTGTAAATCAGATAGTAGTAATTCTCTAGCCATAGGACTAATTATATTCTCCGATGCGATCATCGGTAGTGAATTCGAAAACCATTTATGGTGTTTCTTCACCTGCTCATATATATATTCTGCATCTTTCTTCATATAAACACCTTGAAATTCTTATAAAACACTCATTATTAAACCATTTTGTCTGCAAAAACTACTATCCTCGATTTATCAAGACAATTTTTTTATAACCTTGAAACACTTATTTTATTATTGGAGGACAAAAGAACTAATAATAAGAGTCTTTGTTCTCCAAAATCTAACATAAAATCAGGATGGAGAAATAAGATGGCACGAATAGATGATTTTAGAGTTAAGGACATTATGAGTAAGGAAGTATTCACAGCTGAAGCAGAAGAAACAGTTTCTGATGCAATAGGGTTGATGAAAAAACACAACATCTCAGAAATACCTATAGTAGAAGACGGAGAAATAATTGGCCTGATAAGCGATGATAAATTTATTGAAAGGAGACATCTACCATTTTCAACAAAATTGAGACATGTGATGAGTAACCCCCCGAAGATTCAAGAAGAGGACACCATAGTAGAATTATGTGAAATGCTACTCTCATCGGGATATAGAGGGCTGCCTGTCAGCAGCAATCATGGTGATCTTGTTGGCTTTGTATCTAGGACAGATATAGTTTCAATAATCCCTGAAATAGATGAATTAAGTGATATAGACGTTAATGAGGTGATGACACCTTCACCAACTACAGTCAGTGAAAGGGAAGCCATCGGTAAAGCAAAATCATTGATGAAAAAATTAGATGAGAGAGTTCTACCAGTGGTTGATAAGCATGGCCACCTTAGCGGCATTATAGGAGTTAAAAACATAGTAAATGGAGGGTCATGGCCTATTGAAAGAGAAGAAAAAGGTGAAAGAAGAGGTGAAAGAGATTCACCATATGATAATATGGAGATTCAGAGTCTGATGAATACACCCCCTGTAAAAATTTCCCTTAAAGACTCCGTTAAAAAAGCAGCCGGTAAAATGAAGGATTACAATATATCAACTCTTGTTGCTGCAGAGAATAGTAAAATCAAAGGAATAATTACACAATATGATCTAGTAGAGTTGATCACTACTTTCAGAGAATCTGAACAGGTATATGTACAAATTACAGGGTTAGAGGCTTCTCCAGAGATGTATAATCAAATGTATAATCTAGTCCAGAAATACCTAAGCAAGATAAATAAGGTTTTAAAGCCACTTGTTTTGAATATTCACGTGGTTACCCATAAAAAGGAAGGAAATGAAACAAAATACAGCATCAGGTTAAGACTTAATACAGATTACGGTATGTTTTACGCCAATAAATACGACTGGAACATAATGAAGGCACTGGATGATTCTCTTGAAAGTGTAAGAAAGAAAGTGTTCCAAAAAAAGGATAAGTGGGTGACAAATAAAAAGCATCCAAAATATATCAGGGAATAAGTGTTTTATAACCTCTTCTCTCTTTTTTATGTGATTTTATGACCTATGCATCCTTATATTCGGGTGGTAAAGATTCTACATTAGCATTATGGATGGCTCAGAACGATGATATAAATGTTGGTAAACTTGTAACAGTTTGTCCAAAAAGAGAAGATTCATACATGTTTCATAAACCAAACCTGCATCTTGTACCTAAATTGGCTGAATCGATAGATATAGAATTGATCAGAGTGGAAACTGAAGGTGTGAAAGAAAAAGAACTCGGTGATCTAAGAAAAACTGTTTCCTCCTTAAATATCGAAGGTTTGATTACAGGTGCCGTTGCTTCGGAGTATCAGAAGGATAGGATAGAAAGAATTGCGGAGGATTTCGGTCTAAAGGTTTATTCACCACTTTGGGGCATGGACCAGGAAAGAATACTTAAAATTTTAATCAAAAATAATTTCGATACTAGAATTGTGAGTGTTGCCGCAATGGGTTTTGATAAAACTTGGTTGGGGAGAAAAATCGATAAAAAATGTATCCAAAATTTAATTGGCCTTAAGAAAAAGTATAGAATAAATATGGCCGGGGAAGGGGGAGAATATGAAACTTTAGTGCTAGGCGGTCCTAACTTTAAATATGATTTTAAGATAGTAAATAGTAAAAAAAATTGGGATGGAAAGAGAGGTACATTAAATGTAGAAGAAATAGAAAGGGTTTGAGATTTTAATGTTTCTCTATATCACTAACGTGATGGTCCTTATGGAATTTCCAGAACTCTTTTACTGATGCTCCTCTTTTATCTGGCTGATTTACTATCTTCCCTTCAAGCATTTCTTTTTCTGATCGAAGAGACTCAGCATGACCTTTTTCCATCAAAGCTAAATACTCGAATTCAGAAGCATATTTATTCTCCCGTTTTGCTAAATATTTATAAATCCTCTTTGCACTGTTTTCATTAATTACTGCTTTTTCAAGAGAATCTATCATATTCATGACGCCTTGGAATTTAAATTTAGTTTCACTTGGCGGCAGATCATCTCCCACTGGTACTTCATAATCCTCATCCCCGAACTCCTCTTTATGTATCCTTAACAGAGCATCTTTATGGATCTCTTCATCTCTAGCTAAGCTCTTAAACCTTTCTCCCATCAGTTCACCAATCGCAGCTTCAGAGAATTTATTGTAGTACTCATTTGCTGCTTTTTCCGCTTCAATAGAATAGCCCAGTAGTTCCTTAAAGCTGTAAGAATCTAATTTATCATACATATTCATCGGTAAATTAACCCTTTATCAGTTATTAATGTTTTTTCCTAGTAATGAATATTAATATCATTTTGAAACGTTTCGAAAACGTATAAATAAGTCTTATACAATTGCATGACGGTGCAAGTATGGAGGATATTGTTGAAATTGGATTACGGGAATTAGAGGACAGAGATTTTCAATATGGGGATATAAGATTTGAGGACAATAGACAGGAATCCATAGAAGTTAAAAATGGATCAGTTGAAACTATTAGTGATACAGATAGTAAAGGTTATGCAATAAGAATTATTGATGGAGGATGGGGTTTTGCTTCATCTTCCGACCTTTCTAAGAGAGGTGTCATGAAAACTATTGATAGAGCGCAAAAGATCGCTAGAGCTTCTGCAAAGGCGTCTGATAAAATAAAAATAAACGATATAGAAATCCATCAGGATACCTATAAAAGCCCTTATGAGAAAGACCCTTTTAAAGTATCTCTTGAGAAAAAATTGGATATACTGACTGAAGCTGAATCTAGATTAAAAATAGATGACAGAATAAAGGTCAGCTCTGCAAATTATAGAGCTTGGAAGTTTTGGAAAGAATTTGCAAGTACTGAAGGAGCAAGGATACAGCAAGAAATTGTACAGATAGGTGGCGGAATAAGTATAAATGTCTCCGATGGAGAGGATGTTCAAACCAGAAGTCACCCAAATTCCTTTGGTGGTGACTTCCAATCTGCAGGATTCGAATACTTTGAGGATTTAAAATTGATAGAAAACGCAGAAAGAACAGCAAAAGAAGGTGTTCAATTACTGGATGCTGATCAATGTCCTGAAGGAGAGATGAATATTATTCTAAATACTAATCAGTTGGCCCTTCAGATACACGAAAGCTGTGGTCATCCTACTGAATTAGACAGAGTTCTTGGTACAGAAGCTAGTTATGCAGGTACTAGTTTCATGACACCCGACAAACTTAATGAACTTCAATATGGATCAGATATTGTCCATTTAACATCTGATGCGACTGCTAAACATGGATTAGGTACTTTCGGGTATGATGATGAAGGTGTTAAAGCTAAGAAAGTTGATCTTGTCAAAGATGGTATGTTCGTAGGTTATCAGGCTTCTAGAGAAGATGCTGCCCAAGTTGATGTACCTGTCAGTGGTAACATGAGAGCCGACGGTTGGCAGAACCTCCCATTGGTAAGGATGACAAATATAAATCTTGAACCAGGAGACTGGTCTAGAAAAGAAATAATCGAAGAGACCGATAAAGGTATAATATTTGATGGAGTCAAAAGCTGGAGTATAGACGATAAAAGATTGAACTTCCAGTTTGGCACAGAAATCGGATGGTTAGTGGAAAATGGTGAGGTCACCAAGATGATCAAGAACCCTACATATACTGGAATCACTTATGATTTCTGGAGAAATTGTGATGCCATATCTGGAAAGGATGAATGGAAACTTCACGGCGTTCCAAACTGTGGTAAAGGAGAACCACCCCAAACTATGAGAGTGGGTCACGGATGTGCACCATCTCGATTCAAAGACATCAGAGTGGGGGTGGGAAAATGGTAATACCCGATAAATATGAAGAACTGGTAAAAAAACTTCTAGAAAAAGTGAAAGTAGATCAGGCTGAGATAAGGTTACTGAAAAAAGATACCAGCCTGACCCGGTACGCTAATTCCAGGATTCATCAAAATATCACCCAGGAAGATACCACTATTTCCATCAGAGCAGTGGATGGCAAAAAGGTAGGATCCTCCTCGACTAATTCGATCGATGAAAAATCACTGATAGACTGCCTGAGAAGAGCTGAAAATATTGCTAAACATCAGAAGGAAGATCCACAATTCAAAGGATTACCAGAGCCTAAAGAAGGAAGAAATGGTAAAGCACCTTATGATAAAGAAACAGCTGTATACTCCCCTAAAGAAAGAGCTGACATAGTTAAACAGATCATCGATCATGGAAGTTCTAAAAACGTCGATAGGATGTATGGTGCTTTTAAGACAGAGGAACTATATTTGATGATAGCTAATTCTGAAGGTATCCACAGATCCAGTACTATGACAAACGCTAATCTGACTTCTACAGCCATCGCTGATTGGGACAATGATCAAGGTTTCGGTTGGAGTGAAGAAAGCTCTTACAATGTTAATGATATAAATTACATGAATGTGGCTAGGACCGCTGTTGAAAAAGGTCTTAACAACATAAATACAGAAAGTATCGAACTTGGAGAATATACGGTAGTTCTTGAACCATTGGCTGTTCAATTAATGCTTATGTATTTCGGATTTATGGGCTTCAGTTCGAGGTCAGTACAAGAACAAAGAAGCTTCATGAACGGTAAGTTCGGAGAACAGATCGTTGACGAGCGAGTGAACATATACGATGATGCTCTTGATAATGATATGGTAGGCTTCCCATTCGATTACGAAGGTTTACCAAAACAAAGAGTCGATATAATCAAGGATGGTATAGCCAACGAGGTTGTATATGATTCTTATACAGCTGGAAGAGATGAGGAAGATAAAGAATCAACAGGTCATGCTCTACCTATGCCGAGTTCTCAGAGTCCACTTCCATTGAATATTCTGATGGGTGGTGGAGATTCATCTGTTGAAGAGATGATCGAGGAAACTGATAAAGGAATATTGGTTACTCGATTTAACTATTGCAGACCAGTACATCCAGTAAAAAGTATCCTTACGGGACTAACAAGGGATGGAACATGGCTTATCAAAGATGGTGAAGTAACTAAACCTGTAAAGAATCTAAGATTTACACAGAATCTTTTGGAGGCATTTGATTCAGTCGAATTGATAGGTGAAGATAGAGAGATGTATTCTCTAGGTTATTTCCCTGGGTACATAACAGCACCAGCAATGAAAATACCTAACTTTAACTTCACAGGTACTACAGAATTCTAAAAAACCCTAAAACATCTTTTATTTTTT
>JBKHIX010000102.1:0-6422 GCA_046538435.1 Thermoplasmata archaeon
TTTGATAGATGTGGGTTGTGGGGAGAGGAATATTGATCATTAGAGGACGAGAAGATCGTTTAAATCCTTTTTATATTCGACTGATGATATCAGAAAATTCGAGTCACAACATCTTAAGTCTGACATTCTCGCCATCCAACTCAACAAGTCCTTTAGCAACAAGTCCATCTACGATACTCTTAACATCGGCACGAGAATTGACACTAACGGTGCTTTTTGGTATAAGTTGATTAGCTATGTCAGTGATCGTTGTTTGTTCCGTGATCTTGTTCATGATCTCGAATTCTACATAGACCCTATCAGCTTCACCCCGTACTATTTTGCCAATGTTTCAAACCCTCACCAGTCTGGTAGCTCTTCAGATCTAGTTTCACCTTTTGTTTCGACGAACGTGATCAAAGCATCCACTATTTCTTCTATATCATAGTATACTGAAACCTTCTTCAGACGTTCGGAAGAGATATCTTCAGATATCATCAATAGAGCACAGTAACTAAGATTTCGCGTGTCTGCTTCTACCATGAGAGTGTGTGATATCAGATCGATGGGAGTCAATGTATCTCTTACCTCGGAGTAAAAATAAGTGGCTTTAGGTGTGAAAAAGTCGAGACCGTATTCTGAAAAACGTGGTATTCCGGTCAGATGCCAGTCCGGTTCATCAAGGATCCCTTCTGTGTTTTTTTCAGTTGGTATGACCAAAGATTCATGTGGTGAACTCCATGCAACTCTTGATCCGGGCAGATAAGTTCTAGCTCGATGTTGGTGCTCATACTTGACAACGATTTTAGCGAACCGAACGAGTCCGTTCATCCTTTCCGTGATCGAGTATTTGTTGTTCTGCTTTGTGATGAACCCTCTAGACTGGAGCTTTTCTAATAGTTGATAGATACGACGGTGTCGGAGTTCTAGTTTTGATCTTATTTCGCTGACAGACGTAGGTCTATCTAGGAACCAGCATATCTGAAGCATGGAAGGAGAAATCAAGGAGGGGAGATCGATATGGGAGTGACGTGAAGTTAAGTCTTTGTAGGTTTCAAACACAGTGGTAGGGAGTGCACGGATCTTTTTCGAACGTCCTTCCCGGACTACTGCGATGAGTTCAAGCTCTTCAAGGCGGGTTATCCGTTCTGATATATAGCTGAGGCTGTATCCTGTGATATCACTCAAGGTTGTGATGGTTGCGGGAGTATTGAGGGCTGAAAGGATACGCAGATCAGATTCTAACAGCATGGTATTATGCAATAATAACGAATTAATATATAAATGATTTCGTTTAGAGTGCATTATTTAGGTTGTGATGTACTTTTTAACCTGTTTGGGAATAGATAATTTAGGTGATGAGTGAAACCTCCAACGGATAGGACGAGATTATATTCACTTATTTTCTTTCAAGAATAGATAAAATGGATGAGGGTTTTGCCACATTCAGAAGCGTCCCGTTAGGGAATGGAGTCGATCTAAAGGTCTGCCGTGGGATCTCATCCTGCTAAGCCCACTGTTTCCTACGTGGTCTCGCCCGCACCATTTTATCTAACACGATCATGAACTATAAATCTTTTTTTTGCAGGGTATTGGAACCTTGCTTAATCTAGACAAATCCATCTAATGACTTTTCTTTCCTTTCATCTTTTTTATCCTGATTCTTTCTATCTTTATTCGCCCTTTCATGTGAAGGACTAGGGATATTGATCATGTCGTCTTCTATCTTAAAAGGGATGCCTGCTTCTTCGAATCCTGCCTTTATGCTTTCAAGAGATTCTTCTTCACTTTTTCTAGCCTTCTCGTACCATTCTTTTGAAGATCCTTCTCCCATGGATTCGAGCACAGATGCTTTGAACCCGTAGTATTCAAAAAGACCATCTGATTTCTCATTCTCTTCTTCCGCCATTGATATGACCTTATCTACTCTTTCCAGAGCTTTTTCGTTATCTCTCCTCGAATGAGCCAGCTTAGCCGAGTAAAAAAGGGAAAGTATATCTTCTAGATCTTCTTCTAAACGTTCCTTTACTATGGATCCTATTTTTTCCTCTTCACCCTCCATCATTAAACATTCCAGTTCTGCCTTGTCTATCATATTTTTGAATATATCTGTGGTATCCATATCCCTGATATCCGATATTAACTCTTTAGCTTCTTTTGTTTCTTCAGACTTCAAGAGGTGAGTTGCATCGTTGATCATAGAAATCATACGGTCTTCTTCCGTTTTACAAAAAAAGGGATCGATCCGGTATTGATCGAGAAAAAGTTCCGTGCGTTGCTCGTTCAACTCTCGGGCTTTTTTGATAGTCTCTTCGAACCTTTCATCGTCCAACATGTCGAATATCTGTGCTTTCAAGATCATAGCATCGAAGAGATCGGGTTCCAATTCCAATGCTTTTTCAACTTTCTTTAGTGCTGAGAGAAAATCAAATTTCAGAAGATGAATTTCAGCTAGCTGGATGAAGAGGTACGGATCTTCAGGATAGAGTTCTTTCCGTTCTTCGAGCAAGTCCATCGCGGTGGTGTAATCTCCTTCAGAGATACTCGCTTGTACCGATATGAAGAAAGCATCTCGATCATTAGGATCAGTTTCCAACACCTCATCGGCTATCTCTTTTGCCTCTTTGAATCTTTCATCCTCCATAAGGGCATCCGCTTCCATCAGGCGGTCAAAGTTGGTTAGGTCTCGCTCGAAACTGAACGCTCCCATTCCCATCTCTTCTGGATTCATATCAGTATTGGACTGTTCTCTCACCTTATTATACCATCGGACGAACTCTTCCTGCTGTTTTAGGGCTTCTTCCTCGGTTTCTGGATCGGCTTTGTCTGTAAAGAATTCCTCCCAAGCATTTTCGAATTCCTGGATCTGTTTTTTGTAAAAATCTTCCGCTTCATCATCTTCTTTTCCTATCGGAACACGCTCCTGACCAAGTATAGATGTTAAGCGACGAATAAATGTTTTGTTGAACCTCCGGCAAAAATGATTTAATCTAGCTTTTTTTAGGTTAAACCATGCAGAAATGCGAGATATGTGGAAAACCGACCACCAGTCATAAACTTAAAAACTGTTATGTATGTCATACATGCTGGACTGAGCGGAAAGAGGATGTTAAGGAATTGAAAGAACGAGCTAGGGAGGAAGAAAGATCGAAAAAAAGGCTTAGAGAGTCAGGAAAAGAGATATCCAAAAAAATAGAGAAGGTAGACACTAAAGAAAAGGTGTATTCGGTCATGGACCTCTATCAAGAGAGACTGAACCGATCCATGGGATTGGATAAAAGTGGTGATCTGTTCAGAAAGATCTCAGATGAAGCACGTGAAGATATGTGTGAACTGCTGCACGAGTTCGCTGAAGAAGAAGGATGGCCCTTCGTCTTGGAACTTATTGACAAGTATGGGTTTGAGAACGACAAAGTGATAGACAACGTGCCGATAGAGAACGTCGTCGAAAGGATGATTATATCGACTAGAACGGAAAAAGGGGTAAAAGATATCCCCGTAGAAGCGCTGGAATATCTAGCTAAGTTCTATGACGCAGTAGACGTAGAATGGGAAGACTCCTTCGCCCTTGGATGGGGTTTCGACCATCCCGACTTCGATCTTGATGGTGTGCTGGAAAAAGCCATCGAAGAGGATCAAGCTATATGGGCTTCAGCGGTTTTGGAAAGAGCCATCTACGCTGACCAGGAGAAAGCCTCCTCGATACTGATCGACATGCTGAGAAGAGATGACTTGTCACAATCTGTAAAGATGAGGTTGGTACAATCGGTGACATTCTTTACAGGTAAGGAATGGGAAAGACCCGATATGCTGCCGAGGTATTGGGACTGGAAAGAGGCCGTGGGAAACGGAAGATTCAAGTGGGACGAAGTGGTCAAAGAATCTCTGAAGAAGGTCATCGAAGAGGAACTAGCTGGCTACATCGAAAAAGAACAAAACAACATCGAAACATTCTTCGATAGGACGAGAAAAGCTCTCCCTGCGAAGGATGTAGACTTTTCAGAAGAGTGGTCTTTAACGGACCTTCAGAACTAGGAACCATGTTGGTATTCGTAGATGATGATCTTTTCAGAAGGCGAGACTAGGTTTGAGTGATTGGTGAAGGCGATGCACTTCAAAGGACGGAAGTTCACTTGAAAATAGAGGGTTTGAGGAAGAGATTATGAAGTTTAAACACCATGTATTTTTTGTGAGATCGAAATGGATAGCGTGATAAACAAGTTGGATGACATACGTGTATAGATAGGGCACTATCATGACAAAGAAGAGCTGAGGGATGATACTCTAAAAGTCAATAAGATCTAAACATTATATCTTTCTACCCTTTCATTTGGAGGTACTTTTCTTATTTGATCGATGAGGTTTACCACATTCTCCAGAAACCATCTACCTTCTTCTAGGCTTTCTTCAGCTTGAAAACGTTCAGTGGACAAAGCTATCCCATAGGCCGTTTTTTCTCGTCTATCCTTCATTGTCCAGGCATCGTCTACCATCCGTTTTTCCACCGCTCTTAACTTCTGAATAACGAATATCTTCCTATTTTCAAGCTTATCATTCTTCCTGTAGAAAAAGTGCTCAAGGGCTGCGATGGCACAAGAATGATTTTTACTGGTGTAACCTATGGAGATAAGCAGAGCGAGTATGGAGTGGTATATTCCATAATAGGATGCTATTATAGCCCAATCGTAAAACAGCATTTCAGTTTCGTCGTTGATCTTAGTACTCAATGTGTTGATATCATTAAGAGACCCTGGGTCTACATCGTTGTTTTCGAGAAAACTATCGGAATCCTCGATCAATTTATTCCCGAGTCTGAAATGATGTCTCGCTCTGATCAAATATTTTTCCGCTAGAGAATCGTCTGGATCTACTTCTTTTAGACCACCTTCTATTTCTTCTATGCATCGATTTAAAAATCTCATATTATCTCTCTCATATGTTTGAATGCGATCCTAAGGTAGTTTTCAGAACCATATACCGGTATTCCTTCTTTGAGTATGGTTAGATATAACAAATTACCGTTCCTGAGTTCAGTTAGGAAGGAATCCGGTGTGATAGTCGTAGGTGATATGTTGTGCGAATAAGATGCGTTTATGGCTGAGCTGATCTGTTCTATTTTCTTGGTTTCGTTAAGATCATCCATCAATACTAGCAGGTCCAGATCACTTTTTTTCCCGTGCTCTCCTCTTGCAGTACTTCCAAAGAGAACTATGGAGTGGATACCGCTGATGTTCTCACATGAGTCTACGAAAGATTTCAATTGTTTATGTAATGAGGGACGGGATCGTTTGATACGATCAAATTCCAATGCCAGTGATAAAGCGCAGTGATTGACCACGATCATATTATCTAGATTTAAAGCGAAAAAAGTCTGGTTTCCCTGTTCGTGTTTAGTTACGACATCGTTCTCATACAATTTAGATAGTATCCTACTGGTAGTACTTTTACTCACACCCGTATCCCTAGCGATACCTCTCATATGAGGTGATGAATCAAAGTTACGGAATAGATATTTTATGATCGTCAGTGACTTATCATTAATGAAACCCGAACTCATACAGGGTGATCCTTGCGGTATGTATATAAATATTGTCCCATTAATAGGACAACTGTCCCATTAATAGGACAGGAGTTGGTCTGCCGTCCTATATGTCATCCCTCTCCGCTTCGGACTAACGCTCCTTTCCTGTGCTAGCGGTCCATCTTACGTTTTTAGATAAAAATTGATGCCTGTGAATATATCTGTTGAAATAGTTGACCCGTATTGTTGTGATTGTTATGTCGAAAACTATATTCATGTAAAATGTTACCAGTTTATCACATTTTATCATAGATAAGGTTCGGTATTCGTTTTAGTATCCTCGCTAATATACCCCAACGTTTTGTAACATAGGCGATCCTTTTTTTTCCTTCTTATCGCTTTGTATATTTGCAGAACGGTTTTTTTAACTGACATCACCCAAAATAATCATTCACCTTTTGCCATAGCGGTATCGACTAATCCTGGTCGGATGTCTGTGATAGAGATCCGTTCACTTTCTTTAGCTGCCTTCTGTCTTAATCCTTCCAGATAGTTCATTTGATATGATTTGGTCGCATTGTATGAAGGAGATTCACCGCTTCCTCGAAGTCCACCGACTGAAGTGATACCTACTAAGTGCCCATAATTTTGTTTTTGAAAGTGATCAAAAGCCCAGTCAGCGATACGAGTAAATCCAGTAACATTTGTGTCTATTGTCTTTTTTTCTATCTCAAAATCTAGTTTCTTATTTATATCGCCTGTCCCTGAACTTATGATGAGTAGATCTAATCCTCCGAGTTCTGACGTTAGTTCTTCTAGATGATCTTCGATCTTGTTTGTGTTGCTTATATCAAATGATCTGGTAAAATATGAATCCGGATCTTTTTCTTTCAATTCATCTAGTAATTCACTTCGTCTTCCT
>JBKHIX010000103.1:0-6402 GCA_046538435.1 Thermoplasmata archaeon
ATCCTCGTAGAAATGGTATTCCAGGTGTTTTGGACCTGTTTTATTAGCCAAAGATACGACTTCTATCTCGGTATCTTCCTGCTTCGCATCCATAAGTACTTCCTTTATAGGGTCGTTGAAATCTGTTCCACCAACTGGATTTATCCAAAGTATTTTTTTATTCAATATTCCACCTCTTTTTAAATTTTCTAGATTTACTATCCTTAAAGGTAAAAGATTATTTGAGAGTATAAAAAAATTTCCCTTTCCATCTTAAAATTAAAACATTATTTAACTTTAACAATTAAATTAACCTATTTTCATGATGAATCAAATAAATTTATCATATCAGTGAAAAATATTAAATAATAATACGTACTACTTTTCTCTTGAAATAGGTGTAAATTATGGTTTACGATTTTGAATTGGGGAAGTCTGCAAGGACTTTACTTAAAGATATTTTAGAAGTCAAAGAAGGCGACAATGTAGTGATAACTGCGGATACGAATTCGAGTCCAGAAGTGGTAAATGCAACAGCTAGAGAAGTTTTTACAGCCGGAGCAAAACCGATGGTAGTTTGGCTAGCTACACCTGAAGGTGTCGGAAAAGCAGCTGATCCCATGCTTCCTCAAAAAACCTTGACTGGTGCATTAAAGGAAGCAGATGTATGGATAGAATATAATGAGCAATGGTTGTTGTATTCTACTGTTTTCGACAAAACATTTGAAACTAATAAAAAAATCAGATATATCTGTTTGGTCGAGATGAATCCCGATATGATGGTAAGGACAATAGGACGAACAGATATGCCAAAATTAGGTGATTTTTTAGATCTAATAGCACAAAAAACTGGAGAAGCAAAGAAAATTAAAGTAACCACCCCTGGAGGTACAGATATAGAATTTGAAAATCATCCCGAAAGAGAGATGATCGTCCATCGCGGTGATGTTATAGAGGGCAAATCAACGATGTTACCGGGCCAGATCAGTTGGAGCCCAAAATTTGACACGATCAATGGTACTATAGTTTTCGACGGTTCTCTTGTTCCTCCTGTAGGTCTGCTAGATAACCCTATTGAACTTGAGGTAGAAAAAGGAAAGGTAGTAGATGTTAAAGGCGGTAGAGAGGCTAAACAGTTCGAAAAATGGTTATCAAGTTTCGACGATGAGAACATGTACCAGATGGCTCACATCTCCTATGGATTCAATCCTGGTGCAAAATTGACCGGTAATATAGTCGAAGATGAGAGGATCTGGGGCGGAACTGAGTGGGGAATCGGTAATATCGGTTCAAAATTGGTCCCAGAGCAGGAAGGAGGAATAAGTGCTGCCTCTCATTGCGATGGTATATGCATGAATTCTTCAGTGTGGCTGGATGATAAACAAATACTCGATAAAGGAAAAATAGTGAATTTTCCTGAACTAGAGAAATTAGAGGAGGAATTGACTTAAAAACCTTTAACATACTTCTTTCTTTTTATTATTGCTATAATAGATTTTCTACAAGAGGGGTGAAGGATCATGGATAAAAATTTAAAAGTGACTGTACTACAACCAAAGAATAATAAAAATCCTGAAGAAAAAATAACTGAAATCGAAGAATATGTGGAACGATTGAACACAGATGATATAGATATTCTATGTTTACCAGAATTACCAATATATGGATTTAATTATGAGTTATTATCAAAGTTGTCTGTTGATGAAATAAAAGAGAAGAAACAATTTTTCAAAGATATTGCTTCTAATAATGATATGTACATAATAACAGGCTTGATAGAAAAAACTAAGGGTGGTTGTTATGATTCTGCATATATTTTTAATAGATCTGGAAAAGAGATTTTCAAGTATAGAAAAACACATTTATGGTCGAAAGAAAGAAAGTTTTTCAAACCAGGAAATTCGATAGAAGTCGCAGAAATAGATGGATGGAAGATTGGATTAGGAATTTGTGCTGATCTAGGTTTTCCAGAATTCAGCAGAACACTCACTTTGAAAGGTGCAGAGGTATTATTTTTTCCGAGCGCATGGAGCGAACCATATGGTGAGCTTTGGAATTTGATGAATAAGGCTAGAGCTGCGGAGAACCAAGTCTATTTAATAAGTCCTAATTTGATAGGCTCAGGGAATAATTACTGCGGTTTGTCTATATCTGTAAATCCTAGAGGAGAAATAATGAAGCAGTTAAAAAACAGTGAGAATTATTTTTCAATATTCGCAAAAAAAGAACTATTGAAAGAGCGAAGAGAAGAAATACCTTGGTTGGAACAAAGAAGACCATTGATTTATGATATTTCTTGAACACTATTACGTGCATTCAAGTTTATTATTATATTTAACATAATATTTTTTGATAACTAAAGACAGCTTGTAATATCCTTACGCACAAAAATAAATATTATAAGTTAAAATTAAACTTTAAGATATACTCATATTTTGTATCTACAAAAGATAAAAAGTGATATTAAACCATCAAAATTTAAGATCTGTAATAAAATGATAATAGATCAATTGGGCATATTATATATTATATTATAATGCTGTGAAATATAGTCAATATGATGAATATGTTTTTGTTGTTAATATTCATTTGTCAATTTAAACATTTATTCCAAAATTATTTCATTAAAATTCTATTACCCCTTCAAATTTAAACATTGAGGTGGCAAAATTTTAAATAGTGAAAAGTAATTAATAGCAACTTAAGGAAGTAATAATATGAAAACCGGGAAGAAAATGTTAACAATACTCTTGGTTAGTGTTTTGGTGATGTCTGCAATGGCCTTAACAGGGTGTACTCAAGAGGCAAGCGGAGAAACATCCTATCTTAGGGTAGGATTTTCCTGGCCTACTGAAATAGACCCTGCTATAGGTTCAGACTATTCTAGCTCTACAGCGTTCACAAATCTATATGATCCACTAGTCTATCCGACCCAAGAAGGTGTTAAACCTTGGATAGCTGAGGATTGGGAAGCTTCGCCAGATGGAAAAGAGTATACTTTTGATATAAAAGAAGGAGTCAAGTTCCACAGTGGAAACGAACTGACTGCTGAAGATGTAATGTTCTCTATGCAAAGGTTAAAAACCATCGGAGAAGGTTATGCATATCTATTTACATCGGTGAATATGAACGAATCTGAAAAGATTGACGACTATACAGTTAAGTTTGTTTTGGATGAACCCAGTGGTGTGTTCCTATCTACCTTGGTTAGACTGTACATAGTTGACAAAGAAGTGGTCATGAATAATTTGGATGAAACTGCTGATTTCCAATATCCTCCTAACGCGGATCTTGGTAGAACTTATCTAAGTACTGATGACGCGGGTTCAGGTCCATACGAGGTATCCGAGGTAGTCAAACAGGACCATGTATACATGAAAAGATTTGAAGATTACTGGGGAGAATTAGCTGAAGATCCAGCTGATGAATACCATATGTTGGCATTAGGAGAACCATCGACTGAAAGAACGATGTTTTCCGAAGGAGAACTTGAGATAACTTCTCAATGGCTGCCCTACCAGATAATAGATTCGATAGTTGAAAGCGAAGACGGTAAGCAAGGTGCTTACCCATCAGGAGGATCATTCTATGGTATGCTTAATAACAAGAAAAAGCCTCTTGATGACGTACATGTAAGAAGGGCATTAGCCTATTCTTTCGATTATGAAACCCAGATTGAGGATATATTCCCAGCCAGTAAATTACCCAAATCTGTTGTACCTGCTGTGTTAGCAGGTGCTGCTGATATAGATTTGCCTAGAAAAGATATGGAAAAGGCTGAAGAAGAGCTGAAGAAATCTAAGTATTACCCAGATATCGTAGAGAACCCAGATGATTACGAGATCGAATGCAGTTGGACTGCACAAGTATCTGCTACAGAAGAAGTCGCTTTACTCATAGCCGAACAAGCAGAAAAAATAGGTTTACAAGTAGATTCTCAGAAATATCAATGGTCTAGCCTTATAGATGCGATGGCTACTGAGGAAACTTCACCACATATCGCCATGGTGTGGGTGAGTGCACATTACCCAGAAGCTGGCTCTATCTTGGAATCAAGGTACGCTTCCGATAATGCAGATTCTTGGGAACAGAATGAATGGCTGTTGAATGATACTATAGATACACTTATCGATGATGCTTTAGAAGAAGTAGACCAACAGACAAGATACAGTTTATATGACCAAATACAAAAAGATGTCGTTGAGATGTGCGCATCCATGTTCCTGCATACACAGTACTCAGCACATGCATATCAATCGTACGTCACTTGGCCACAGGTTGAAAATGTAGAAGAGGATGCTGTCCCAGTTATGGGTTACAATATTGACGCAAGAAGGATTAGTGTAACACCACCAAATGAACGATGATTAAAGAATAGACCTTGTTGTATAAAATCTCCAACAAGGTCTTCTCATATTTTTATTAAAAGAGGAGATTATTAAATGAATCTAAAAAAGTATATAGCGAAAAGAGCAGGATGGGCAATCGTTTCGTTACTAGGGTTATCCATTCTGATATTTTATCTAGCAAGGATCTTACCAGGGGATCCAGTAAGCATGATGGTAGGACCAAAGGTACCAGACTCAGTTGTTCAGGAGATAAGACATAAGCTAGCACTTGACCAACCACTCTATATGCAGTACTTTATATGGCTAAGGGATGTTTTGAGCGGTGATCTAGGATTCTCTACCTACAGTCAGCGAAGTTTGTCAAAAGATGTTGTAGAATATTTACCACAATCCTTGGAATTGATAGCAGTTGCAGGTTTTATTCAGATTGTAGGTGCCTTCTTAATAGGAGTTGCTGCGGGATCGAATATCAACAAATGGCAAGATCACCTTGTAAGAGTGTTTGCATATATAGGTGTGTCAGTACCAGCGTTTGTTTTAGCTGTGGTGTTCCAGTTAGTGTTCGCCATGAATCTAAACTTGTTTCCCACTTCAGGAGCCTTAAGTTTAGGACTATCTAAACCTGCTGGGCCGACAGGCTTTATAACTATAGATTCTATAATACGGGGTGATTTTGGTATGACATTAAATTTTCTTACACATACCATCTTACCAGCTACTGCTTTAGCGATACCTGGTATGGCTCAGGTTGCGAGATTGATACGATCAGGTATGTCGGATATCAAGGAAAAAGAGTACATATCTATGGCTAGAGGATATGGTTTTCCTGAGAGAACTGTACGCTTCAAGTATTTATTGAGACCTTCAATAATACCAGCAGTGACCGTGTTGGGTATGCAGATAGCCATGATGCTTGGAAATGCATTCCTTGTAGAGATGGTGTTTAGATGGCCAGGCTTTTCTAGATTCGCTATAAAAGCTTTGCTCCGAAATGATCTCAACACGATTGTTGCAGTTGTGATAATAATAGGCCTTCTATTTGCAGTTATAAATCTGATCGTAGATGTTGTGACAGCCTACATCGATCCAAGGATAAGATACAGGAGTTCGTGATAAATATGGAAAAACAGATTCAATCAGATGAAAATGAGAAAGAATCCGCAGAAATTATCGAAGAAGAAATAATCGAGCAGAAAGAATCACCCTGGAAAGATGCGTTTAAAAGGCGATGGTATAGATTTAAAAGCAATCCTCTATCTCTTCTAGGATTGACAATCGCTGCTGCTTCAATATTTTTGGCAATATTCGGAAAATATATCGTACCTTATCCCCAACATGGAGGACTCTACAGCAATTATTCTGATTCATTTATAAGGCCGTTTCAAAGCGCTGAATATATCTTCGGGACAGATTCAATGGGAAGAGATATCCTGACTAGAACGATACTAGGATTTAGATATTCATTAAGGATGGCTGCTGTTGTTCTGAGCATAATAGTACCTTCGGGTGTAGTACTTGGTCTGATAGCTGGATATCATAAGAATACATGGATAGACACTTTGATAATGAGGGTTTCTGACGTTTTTATTGCGGTGCCACCGTTGGTTTTCGCTCTAACGATAACATCTATGCTTGAGCCAACAGCATTCAACGCTATGATGGCAGTATCACTTATGTGGTGGCCTTGGTACGTAAGATTGACTTACAATAATGTATCATCCGTAGTTAATGAAGAATTTGTGCGGGCCGCAGAGATAATGGGAGATAGTAAGCTTCACATCATGTTTGTAGAAATACTCCCTAATTGCTCGGGTTCATTACTCACAAAGATGACTCTAGATATAGGTTGGGTTATATTGATAGGTGCCTCATTGAGCTTTGTTGGTTTGGGAGCACAGCCGCCTACTCCGGACCTTGGAACTATGGTAGCGTCTGGAAGAGGTTGGTTACCAACCTATTGGTGGCCCGCACTGTTCCCAGCCATAGCGATAGTTTTCATAATCCTAGGGTTCAATCTTCTAGGTGATGGAATTAAAGATGCATTCGAGGAGGGATCCTGAATGTCAGGACCACT
>JBKHIX010000104.1:0-6365 GCA_046538435.1 Thermoplasmata archaeon
ATATCCAGTACACTTCTAGTATTTAAATATCCATTCAGGGGGTCAGTGAAAGTGAGTTTACTGTCTGTATCCTCTCCCTGAAGGAAGAGGTCTTAGACAGTTATTTAGATAAAACTAAAATAAAAGGTTTTTTTCATTGATATAGGGTAGAAAATACTTTAACTTGTATCTAGATGACATTCTAGGTGTATGATATGACGTATTTGTTCTCGGTAGATATAGAGGGGATATCCGGTGTAGTGGCTGTTAATCAAGGTTCGATGGAATCTAAAGAATATGAAAGAGCTAGAGATCTAATGACAAAAGAAGCAAATTCTGCAGCGGTAGGTGCCTTCGATGCAGGTGCAGAAAGTGTTTACATAACAGATGGGCACGGGAAAATGAGGAACATAAAGATCGAAGACCTGGATGAACGAGTAAATCTTTTCAGTGGTAGGCCCAAACTTCTCTCTCAGATGGAAGGACTAAGCAAGGAGTTAGAAGGAGTAGGATATGTGGGTTATCACAGTTCAGCACACAGTCAAGGAACCTTATCGCACACTTATTCGGGTGGTGTCGTCGATAAGGTGATGATAGGAGATCAGATGGCTAGTGAGTTCGCAATGAACTCATTCCTAGCCGCACAGTATGATGTCCCTGTCTTCTTTTTAGCTGGTGATCAAAAGATATTGAGAGAGGCACAGGAACTGTATCCAGAGATTCCCCATGTAATAACAAAATGGTCGACTGGAAGGTACAGTGCTAAATGCAAGCATCCTAAAGTTGTGAGAAAGGAGATAAAGGAAACTGTGAAAGAAGCGATAGAAAACGATGCTGGAAAAATAATAAGACCTGAAGAAGAATACTATCACGTGTGGTTTAAGGATGCAGGTAAACTTGATAATCTAGAGTTATTACCATCAATAGAAAGAAAAGGTCCAAAAGAATTCATAATCGATACAGGGAACTACGAAACTAATTATAAGGTCTTTAGAGCCTGTACTATGCTGGCTACAGTAGATTCACAGTAAACTTAAACATTCTTCTCTTTTATTTTCTTACCCTAGAACTTATTGATTTTCAGTAAAATGTATATAAGTATTTGTTATTATAAAATTAAAAGGAGTGTTAGAAGATATGGGACCAGATTATAATTATCAACAAAATGTAAACATGAGTAGAAATCCAAATATGAATTTTGCAAGTACAGGATCAAGGATCATAGCCTATATTATCGATTCTATCATCTTGAGTGTAATCTCAGTAGGCATATTTTTTGCTGTTATTTTTCTAGGATTTCTGTCTTTAGGTTCGTTTACAGGTGACTCACTGGGAGTTTTTGGAACTGGCTTTTTCAACACAACTTATATTGGAATTTCATTTGGTAGCTTTTTACTGCAACTGCTCTACTTTACATATTTAGAATCTAGAGAAGGTGGGGGAGCTACACTGGGTAAAAAATTAATGGACATTAAAGTCGTAAACCAGTATGGAAAGAAAGCAGATATGAGTAGTACTTTTGTGAGAAATATTGTAAGAATTTTATGGTCTATACCCTGCATTGGATTTATAATCCTATTATTTGAAGTATATCTCATACATGATAAAGAACAAAGGATAGGAGACAAACTCGCTAATACTTATGTTGTCAAAGATATAGAAGAATATGGGGAAATAACAAGGCAGTACCAAGAAGGCTATAGGCAACAGGGATTCCAACCACAAGTCGACCAAAGAGAACAAAAAAATGAACGACAAGAGCAGTATGACCAGCCAAGAAAATATGATAGGTCTAGTCAAACACAAACAGGAGAAATGCAAAAATGCCCAAAATGCGGTAAAAAATCACTCATGGTAAGTCCTGATGGAACAGCATACTGTACTAGGTGTGACTATACTTCTATGGATAACAGATATAATCAATAAGATCACTTTTTTTTAATTAACAATAAATAATAACAATATACGCAAGATTTTAGTAATTGAGGGACTTTACAATAACATGGAGGTAAATTAAATGCCATTAGACTCTGATAGATGTCATTTCTGTGGGAACTGGTCTAGAGAATATCGAAAGATTGGAGATAAAAGCATATGTAAAAAGTGTCAGGAGGATCTTATTCAACTGATTAAAGATAAATTGGAAGAATCATAATTCTATTTCAATATCATAGATCTCTTCAGGGTTCTTCTTATGGATGGCCCATATATCTTCCTTTGAAAGGACCTTTTTCCTATACATTTTTAACGTTTTTTTAGGAACATTCCTTATCCCAAGTACAGCTCCTGGTCTCTCAGGATCATCTATATAATCTGTTTCCAGCAAAAATCTATTATTTTCTTCAATAGCTTCTTCGATATTACTCTCATTAGCCAGTATAGATGGAAAAAGACCATGATTCTTTTCCACCGAGGTAAGAGGCGGACTATAGTGCTTTACAACTTTACCTCTATTTAATCCTACAGAGTCTGCCATCTCTCCCAACTCCTTACACTGTTCAGGAGTTGTAGTTTCGGTATGTAAAACAACGGGACATCCTATATCAGCAGCCAATTCCATACCATATTTCATTATCTCATTGGAAGCATCTAAAATGTCTTCCGATACATCGAAATGGGGTCTACCTATTTCTCCAAGAGCGATAGCTTTACCATCTTCAACATATTCGGCAGCTAACCTCATCCCTTCCATAAGAATTTTCTTCCCTTCCTCCAAGCTAACTCTATCGCTCAGCTGAACTAGATCTACGGGATATGGTCCTAAGGTTACAAATACTTCCACAGTGGTCTCTTTTTCTGCCTTTTCAGCTAGATCCAAAGTTCGTTCAAAAATAGGGTCATATCCTTTAGATTCCCAATCTCTTAAATCGTAATAAGGAAGGTGAGATATTATCAGGTGTGTTCCACCTGACTTTTCGAACCTTTTAACTGCTTCTACATTATCTCCGGTCTCCCGGAGATGAGCATGGTTATCTAATATAGGAAATTCCTTAATGGATAAGTCCTGCTCCTTTGAGTTCATCCTTTATTAGCTCCACAGCTTCCTCAAGATCTTCGATTGTTTTTCCACCTGTACAGACCATCTTACCAGAACCAAATAGAAGAAGTACAACTGGTGATTCTCTCAATCTATACACCAATCCAGGGAACTGTTCCGGTTCATATTCAACCCTTTCCAATCCTAGAGTTATTGCTACAGAACTTAGATTCAGGTCAGCTTCTAAACTGTAAGACGCAACTATATTTTGTATGGTTACTGTTATATCATCCGCTGTTTCTATGTCTCTCTCATTCAACAATTTTTTAATCTTATTAACGCTGGTCTTTGCTTCATCTACTGTCTTCCCACCTGTACAGACCACTTTACCGCTTGTAAACAATAAAATTGCAGTCTTTGGTTCATCTATTCTGTATACCAAACCAGGAAACTTTTCGGGATCGTATTCTGAACCTTCTAAAACTCTCGATACCTCTTCTAAATCCAATTTCTTCTCCATCGATGATGATGCAACAACGTTTTCTATTTTTAGCCCATCCATATTAATCACTTCTTTTTAAATAGTTTAAATACTAACCCTAATAAAATGACGAGGTTAATAAAGTCTTCGTCATCAGAAAAATTAATAATCGACAAAGACTTCAAATTGATGAGAAACGTGATAGATGTTGTAATAGTAGGCGGTGGACCAATAGGTCTGAAAGTGGCACAGATTACAGCGCATTCAGGTCTGGATACGGTCGTTCTAGAGGATAAACCAGTAATAGGAAAACCTGTACAATGTGCTGGTCTGGTCAGTAAGAAGGTTATAAAGATGACTGACACAGAGAGTGTTATCGCAGAACCTACCTGTGCGAATATCCATCCACCAAACGAGGTACCTCTAAGAATCGATACAGATGAAAAGAAAGTTGCTATTATAGACCGGGCAACCTTCGATAAAGAGATGGCCGCTAAAGCAAATAATTCAGGTGTAGATATTAGATTGAATTCTAAATTCAACGGCAAAAATTCCAATGGAAAGGTTAGTTATACGCAGGATAGTGAAAGACATACATTAGACTCAAAAATAATCGTAGGCGCAGATGGACCTGGATCGACCGTAAGAAGGTCTGCAGGATTACCTAAACCTGAAGAAACAATTCCTGCAGTACAGGCGATCGTACCTGAAAAAATCGAAGATGTAAGGATATATCTAGGAAGCGATATAGCCCCAGGTTTTTTTGCATGGCAGGTTCCTTTCACTACTGGCTCTCTTTTCGGTCTAGCATCTACAGACGGAAACGCGTACGAACACTTAAACAACTTACTAGATTCTAAAGGACTCAACAATAAAGTGGTCGGTATTTTATCAGGGAGTATTCCCATAGGTCTCATCACACCAATGGTGCAAGATGGTATCGTTTTGGTCGGCGATGCTGCAGGACAAGTAAAACCCCTCTCAGGTGGAGGTGTTTATACAGGATTGAAAGCAGCAGAGATATGTGGAGAAACGATCATTAAAAGTTTAGAAGAAAGAGATACTTCAAAAGAGTTCCTGATGAGATATCAAGATGAATTTTTTGATGGAGTAGGAAAGGAGATTAAAAGAGGATTGAAAATACGTAAAGTGTTCAAAGGACTGAGTGATGATGAATTTGATAAACTTATATCTTCTCTTCAAAAAGATAAAATTAAAAGAATTATAGAGAACCAGGGAGATATAGATCACCCATCAAAATTAGTAAAACCTATAGTGAAAGCATCTCCAAGTTTGCTTAAATTCTTGGGGCCAGTGATCAAAAGTTTGCTCTAAGTATTATTTTCTTTCGTATAAAAATAGACTGCTAAAAGTGAAAATATTATCGTTATAGCAACCAATACGTATTGGGGCCATAATGATTTAGAATCTTTAATAGATATAGAAGTTTCTTTCAGGATACCATCCACTCCTAGTTCTGTTATATTATAACCTCCAACAAAATGTTCTTCATCATTCTCTCCTACTGATCCAGAAGCTTTCTTCAATTGTTGGTTGGTAAAGTGCCCTATAGATTTCATCGATACTTTTCTCTCATTTAACTCAAGAGTTAATTTAAATCTGAGTGAATACACACCTTTCTCGGTTTTTTCATTTGATACCACTCTATAAGATATCCTTAGTTCTTTTTTAGAATCTAATTCTTCAGTTTCAAAAACAGCACTTAAATCATCACTTTCTTCAAAACTGATCGGATCTTCAAGTTCATTGATCCCAACCTTTTCATTAAAATCTCTAAAACGGTATATCTCAATCTCTAAAGATATGTTCTTCATAGATGAATTATAAGGATTATAAAAGTCAAATGAGAATTGACTATCTTCTCCTGGACTCATATCTATATCGCTAAAATCAGACAATATTTGATTTACGTTTGAGGGAGAAGATATCTTATCTGCTTCGATGGGATCACATAATAGTAAAGAGAGCACAAATAGCAGTGTTAAAATTATTGGAATGATTCTTCGTCCCATTGCGAGTCGAAGTAATCTATAACTATAAAATACTTATGTGAGTGGTACCAATGAAGTTATGAAAACAGATGGAAAAAAGATATGAGATAATTAGAGTTCCTAAAGAAAGAGGTCAAAAAGTGTTAGATAAGGTTAAAGATGAAGGCATATTGGACCCTGACAGATTGATAATCCAGGAAAAGGATGAATTGATAATACCAGTAACTAGAGATGGAAACGATATTCAAGAAGACATAGTCTTTAGAGAAAAAAGTAAGACTCCCTACGCAAAGATCAAAGAGCATTTAGATCTCGATGAAAGCCTTAAGGAATTACTGCCAAATAGGTGGGAAGTTTTAGGAAACATATTACTGATCAAACTCCCAGAGGGATTGATCGAATACAAAGAAAGGATTGGAGAAGTATATGCTGAGGTTCTAGGAGCTAAAACTGTGCTTCTTCAGGGTAGGATAGAAGGGATTAAAAGAAAGCCGAAAGTTGAAATAATATACGGTGAGGAGACGGAAACCACCCACATCGAAAACTGCATACAATATAAAATGGACACATCAAAACTTATGTTTTCAAGTGGAAATATCGACGAAAGGGTCAGGATGGCAAATATCGATATCGAGGGAGAAATAATTGTAGATATGTTTGCAGGAATCGGGTATTTCACACTCCCTATTGCTTATCACGGGAATCCTGATACAATACATTCGTTGGAAATAAATCCTATTTCTTATGAGTACCTTAAAGAAAATATCAAATTGAATGAAGTCGAAGATACAGTAATCCCCTGGAGTGGAGATAATCGGGATTTCTATAAAAAAGATTTTGCAGATAGAGTTATGATGGGGTACTTGCACAATACATGGAAATACTTACATAAAGCTTTAGATTTCTTAAATGATAC
>JBKHIX010000018.1:0-26666 GCA_046538435.1 Thermoplasmata archaeon
AAAAGAATCATCTTATATTACTAAGAATACGTTAACCACAGTTAACATATTTTCTAAAAACACGTAAATCACAATTAACGTATTTACATTATCTTCATTCAAAAGCACGATCAAAAAAAAATACATCTCAATAACTTTTTCAGAAAGTTCCACTTACAGATTCTCCAACTCATCCATAAGGTCTTTAGCTGAGTATTCAGAAACATATCCATTTTCTACCAGGTATCTTTCCATATCCCATATCGTTGTTTCAGCTATTTCAGCAGCTTTACTGATGGTGACCTCTTCGCTGCGGTATTTTTCAGCAGCCTTTTCTTTCAAATATTCTCTGTATCCTTTTTCTAGGAGCTTCCTTATTATCGTAGATCGGTCCAGCTTTTCATCTTCACCAATAGATTCCAGCTTCTTGATGAATTCTTCATCTAGTCTCACGCCTATCGAGCTTTTCATATCAATCCAACCTCAACTCTTGTTTTGTCCAGCACCGCGGTGCTGAACCACCCTATATCCTGCAATATATCTAATGAACGAGCCACTTTCTCCTTGCTGATCCTATCTGCCCTGAACATCTTTACCAAAATAGGAAGGGTTCCTACAAGATTCAAGTTTAAAAGTGCAGCTTTACTCCTTACATTGTCGTCATCCGTAGCTAGAATATCTGCATCTTTCTCCCAATAAAGGGCTACAGCTTCGGCTTCTCCTCCCTGTATGTTAAATTTTCTAGCACGATCGATCAACTCTTTTTCCTCGACATCGACTACATCTATCCTATCCTTTTCGATCCCCTCTTCGATCAAAGCTGCATCGGGATACTTTCTCATCTTCCCGATCTCTACAGTCTCTTTCCAGACTTTCCTGGGTATTATTACCTCTTCAAAGAATTTACAGGAGTTCTCCAATACGGATGTCTTTGCTAAATGGATAAGGATCATGGAGTCTTTGACTACAAGCATTGTTATACAATATGCACAATGTAATATATATGATTTTTTCTTATGTAATATTTCAAAAAGCTTTGATCCACTGCTAACTCCTATTTATGGAAAACTTAATCAATCACTATAATCTGCGATAGACTAGAATGAAAACTAACGAAGAATGTCCACTCTGCGGTCATACAGCCCATCTATTCCATAAAAAAGAGTTTTATTTTTGCAGCAGAGTAAAAGATAAATTTTCACCTAAAGACTTAGGTCTTGACTTCGGTGCTGGTACAGGACCAGTGATATCGAAACTATTACAGGATGATGGATTCAATGTAAATCAGTACGACCCTTTCTTTCACGATACACCAGAATTACTCGATAACAGGTACGACTACATAGTCTGCTGTGAAGTGATCGAACATTTTCATGATCCATATCATGAATTCAAAAGATTGAACGACCTTTTATCACCTGAAGGAAACCTTTTCTGCATGACATTCAGATATTCAGATGATATAGATTTCGATCGATGGGGCTATAAGAACGACCCGACACACACCTTTTTCTATCAGAATGAAACGTTAGAATGGATAAAAGACGAGTTTAAATTTATTTCCCTGAACATCGATAATAGGTTGATAGAGTTTGTCAATTAATTTTTTAATAGAATTTTTACAAACCAAAAATATTAAGCAAAGTCATCATATTATCTATAGGTGATAAAATGAATGAAGAAGAGGTTAAGACCATAGAGATTAAGAAAAGTACCTGGGATAGACTCAATGATCTTAAAAAGATTGACGAATCCATAGACAAGGTATTGAACAAACTTCTAGATCATTATGATGAGAATGTAGAGGGTGAAGTGGATAGAGATTGGGTGAGATAGAAGTTTGAATCTATTCTTTAAAACAAATGCGATTATATTTGTAAAAAGAGAAGAGGACAAACCTTAAACCAATAGAGACACATTTACTTTATAGAGGATATTGGTGAAAAGAATGACTCATATTAAAGATATTAAAGCTAAAGATGTGATGAGCAGAAAGTTAGAGTATACAACGCCTCATGAAACTGTATCAGATGTTATAGGGATGATGAGGAAATATAATCTAGAAGAGTTACCAGTGGTAGAGGATGAAGAAGTGGTTGGATTCGTCAGTGATAATACATTCATAGATAGGAGGAACCTCTCCTTCTCCACAAAGATAAAACATGTGATGAATCCACCTCCAGAGGTGAATACAGATGATTCACTTATTAAGGTGAGCGAATTACTCCTTTCATCTGGTTACCGAGGTGTACCTATAACTTCAAAAGATGGAAAATACGAGGGTTTCATAAGTAGAAAAGACATAAGCAGGATAATCCCGACAATAGATGAACTAAAGAAAACAACTGTGAAAGATCATATGACTCCTGATCCCAAGACAATAAGGAAATACGAACACATCGGGAAAGCTAGATCGTTGATGGAGAGATACGATGTGAGAGTACTTCCAGTTGTGGACAAGTACGGAAAACTTATAGGTATGGTTGGTATCCAGGATATTTTAGATAAAGTGAGCAGACCTATAGGTAGAGAAGAAAAAGGGAACAAGTCTGGTGAGAGAGATTCACCACAGAGGGATATAGAGGTACACGGTGTGATGGCTGAACCAGCTATCGCTACAACACCAAATACCCCGATCCAGGATGCTGCTAAGAAGATGAACGAGAATGATATCTCAACTTTAGTCGCTATCGTAGATGATGATATTAAAGGTGTGATCACCCAATTCGATATGATCGAGATGATTGCGAGTTTTCGAGAACCTACTGACCGAGTGTTCGTACAGATATCTGGGCTGAAAGAGAGACACGATATTTACGATCAGATGTATGATAATATCCAGAGACACCTGAAGAAGGTGAACAAAGTCCTAACACCACTAGTATTGAATGTTCACGTTGTAGCTCATCAGGAAGAGGGAACTCAATCCAAATACAGCTTACGATTGAGGCTGTCAACTGATTATGGTATGTACTATGCTAAAGAAGTTGAGTGGAATGTGATAGAGGCATTGGATGAAGCTCTTGACAGTCTAGAAAAGAGGATCTTCCAGGATAAAGAAAAGAAAATAGAGAGGAAAAGGGATCCCAAGTATCAGGCATTCATCTCCAAACAAAAATGATCAAGGACATCTTAACTATTTATCTCCATGATTTTATCTCCATGATTTTAAATAGGATTTAAATAAGATAGTGCAGTTTTATTTATTAGGATGGATATGATATGAAGGAAGAAACAATCTGTGCTGTAGAGATAAATGATAGTGGAGATATTTACACTGCTAAACTTCAGGCTTCTAGCAGTGGTGTATACAAAGAGTACGAAAACGAAAATCTTGAACAGCTGTTAGAACAATTATTTACCGATATGTCAGTGGAATTATTATAGATTTTTTGATATCGAAGAAAGTTAGCTATCAAAATGAACAAATGTATTTCAGTACACATCACCATAGCTCTAGATAAAAAAATAACATAAATTTTATTAAGAATGATTCTTTTTATAAATATGATGAACATTATGTCTGAAGATCTATCTGAAAAAAAGAAAAATTTGATTAAAGCGCTGAGTGAAGTAGGAATTAAAAGAAAAACAGCTGAAGTGCTGCTTTGTATAGCAGAGAACGAAAATATAAAAAGCCAAGAGATTGAAAGAAAGACAGGACTTAGACAACCAGAAGTTTCAATATGCGTACAAGATCTAAAAATAGAAGGATGGATTTCAGAAAAACATGTTAAAAAAGAAGGTAGAGGGAGACCAGAGAATGCATACAGTTTGAAAGCTGACCTGAATAATATTGTATCCGAGATAGAGGAAGAAAAAAAAGAAGAAATTGAACAAATAGAACAAAATATTCACAGTATTAAAGAGTTGGCAGAAAAACTCTACGGATAATCTTTTATTATCAGATTTATCAAGCTAAGCTTTATGAGTATCGGTCCAAAGGGAGTATATATGGATTCTATTAATTTTAAAAAGTCACCTTACTTTCGTACCCAGTAAAGGACTCAAAGCTTTCTTAACTTCACCAATACTAACCTTCTGGAAATTGTATTTATCCTTTCCACCAGTCCACTTGATCAACATTTTGTTGTATGATTTACCGCTTTGATGAGCACCGTATTGAGAACCTTTCAACTTAACTGAACTTATCTGTCCTGGACGGATCTCGAAGTTGTCTTGACTTTCACGAAGAATCGTATCAGGATGCATATCATAGTATCTTTCATGGAAGGTAAAACCGGAAGCTACCGAGGCTTTCCATCTTCCCATAAATCCTTCGCTTTGTGAAACTGCCTTTTCCCGTTCCTGGTTCATGAGTTCGTTAGAAACTTCAGCGAATATCATTCTTTTATTTGTTATAACTAAAGTGTATGATTTATTACCAAACATACCAGTCCTCATATCCGGTATCACACCGGTCACTCTCTCGTTATTCATAAAAACAGGTATAGAGGTAATACTATATCAACTAATCTATACAAAAAATATCTAAATTTAAAATATTTTTAAAATGTGTTTAAGAAAAGCACGATAATTACTTTATACAATCCAAAAAATAACCATTGGAATATCATGGGAGAATTGATCACGTTAAATTTAAAAAAATCACTTTCGCTAGATCAGCTTTATGAGCGTATTAAAGATTATGACCTTGTCCTTACTGTTGATGCTCCTTTAGCAGATGCATTGAACGCACGTCTAAAGAAGCCAGTCTTAGGACATTTCGCCACTACACCTAGAAGATTAGCGTTATCAGAATTGTCACATTTAGAAGAACAATTAGAGGATAAGTCGGAATTATTTTTAGAAATCATAGACAAGACTGATATCAACTGGAAACAAACCACTTATCTCTTAGAAAACGTAATCAACTGCTGGAAAGAAACAGGAAACGCTTACAAGATATTGGATTACAAACGATTCAATACTGAAGATACAGAAAGGATAATAGAGATCTTAAAGAAAACGATAAATCCTTACAGTGCGATAGAGAAATATACTCTCCCTGAAGACACAAACCTAGCTGTCGTAGCTCCACATCAGTTCACCTCTCTAGATAAAAAGATATTACCAGAAAATTATGACGAAATAAGTCCTTTCACAAACCAACAAACTACTCTTCCATCTTTCAATATCTACAATTCAAAAACCGAAATTGTTGAAACCATCTTAGACAATCTAAACAATTTGGACCCAAAAGATGTAGCGGTCGTGATGGATAAGGAGTCACAGTACAGATATCTGTTGGAATCACTTTTCCGTTCTCAAGATATTCCTTACATGGTATCGAAGGATATCACTGAAGATGAAACTTTGAGAGATTTTCTCAATCTTATAAGAGCTTCTTTTTACAAGAACAGCTTGAAAGTCAAAGACGTAAAATCTTTCCTGAAAGACACTTCAGATATAGATACAGAGGCTGAAGAATACTACATTCATTCTTATCAGGATGATGATTTACGTACAATAAAAAGACTCATCCAGGACATACCTGAGATGACTTTCAAAGAACTGTTACAGAACTCACTTTTCGATGATAAATTAGATGAATTGAAGAAGCATCTCGACAAACTCGGCTTTCTTGACAAAAAGATCACCCTAGATAGACTCAACTCTATAACCTACTATCTCGAAACCTTCGACATAAAAACAGAAACAGCTTCGAGAGGTATACTGATAGCTTCTCCGGGCACATCAACGTTCATTGACAGACCTATCGTATTCTACTTGGGTATGGACACTTCATGGACCCCAGAACCACCTTCAACACCTTGGTTGGATAAGCGTGAATTTGATAAGAAGAAGATAAGGGACTTCAAGATACTGCTTCAGAACGGTGAACAACAATACTTTATGGTCAAAGACAAGGATATGAACAAAGATGTAACTCCTTCTTTCTACTTCAATGAACTCACGGATCAAAATATAGAATCTTTCAGAGATCTGAAGCACACCCTGAGAAAGAAGGACTTTAAAGAAGGATATGAACAGTCTTTCGAAAAGGAGAACATCAAAGCAGAGAAAAAGGAAACCGATATGATGAGCCAGTCAGCTCTGAACACGTTCGCGTACTGTCCTAAAGATCACTTTTTCTCCCGTCTGATAGATACTCCTGATAAGATCTATTTCCGTAGAGGAACCGTGCTCCACGATTTTGCTGAATTTTATCTCAACTACCCTAAATTAGCAGAAGAGAAAGAAAAGATCCTGGATAAGATGATAGAAGAATTATCACCGTTCTTGAACAAAACACAGATACCGACTACGAAAACTATGTTCGATATAGGTATACAGAATATAATCGAATACTTACATTTAAGAGAACCAGAAATTGAAGAACCTGAAGGATATGTGAAAAGATACACAGATAACATCTTCGCAGATCTGTTCGATAAGGGGATCACTACGAGTTATACTGAAGTATCCTTCTATAACAAGGATATAGGTGCTAAAGGAAAGATAGATCTGATACTTGACCACGATCACATAGTCGACTTCAAAACAGGTAGTAAGGATTCCATCAACAAGATAATGTCAAGATCAAAAATAGAAGATATTGATGAAAGACCGAACTTCCAGGCCAAGATGTACATCGCTCATCATAGATATCATAATCCAGATCAACCCATCTGCTTCACTTTCTATCATCTACTAGACAACACTAAAGATGTCATCTCCGGTAGTTCAAATCATCAGGACAACATCGTAGATATCGAGTACTATCCTCAAGAGTTCAATGAAATAACACAAAAACAGAACACGTTCGATTGGCTGCAATCATCGAAAAGAAGAAAGAAAGTCCTGAACAAATTAGGTTACGATAACTATCGTTCTTTCTTCGAAGACAAAACTATACCTGAATTAGATAAAGATGAACTACTAAAACATCCGATAACTATAGAATTCATAAACTACTGCAAAGATCTAATTGGAGATTACAAGTACGTCGAAAAGGGATGTAAAGGGATAATGAAACAGTTGACATATTTCAGAGATCAGAATTACTTCAGGAGCGATATAGATGAGTTCGAATCTTTCCTTCAGGAACAGATCAAATACTACAATGAATGCACCCACACGAACTTTCCAACAGGTGACGTGGATCCAGATGAGATCGAGAACAAGGATCTGGTGATACTATGACTGAGAACACACCCAATAAACAACAAAGAAAACTCATCAAGAACACTGAAGGAATATTACTAGCCGATGCAGGTCCGGGTACGGGAAAAACATTCACTATCTCACTAAGATACGCTCATTTATTAAAGAACAAGAACGTAGACCCTGATGATATCTTACTTATAACGTTCACCAACAATGCTGCGGAAAATATGATAGAACGGATAATCAACCTCTCCGATTACGAACAGTCTGAATTAAGAGATGCTCCTATATCAACCTTCCACAGCTACTGCAACAGGATTTTGAACAGGTACGGTTACGATGCTCCTAAAATAATTGGAATAGACGATATGATCACTCAATCTACCAATGTCATAGAGAACGAAGTATTGGAGCTGCAGGAATTCGAAACCTTCATGGGTGACTTTAGAGAAAAGCATCCCGAATACGATGATTTCTACAGTATCCTCTACGATGATTCAGACCTACTAAACCTGATCAAATCTCTAGGTGCGAAAGGAATCTTCCCCACAAAAGAAGGTTGGTTCAGGAACTCGGAACTATACTTAGATGGTGATCTACAGGAATTCAAAAAATTGTTCAAAGATGCGAACGAACCTTTACCTGGAGCTCACGGTCCAAAACAGTCTGAGTTAAGAAGTAGACTGACAGGATACAAGAACAAGTGCTTCTTACCCGACGCTCCTACACAAAAAGAAATAAAAGGAAGCGATAAGCAGATACCATCAAAATACGCAGAACTATGCTTCGAAGAGGATAGAAATGAACTCAAACAGTTCGTTCACGACGTTTACTTCGAATATATCGAATACGCACTGAGCAGGAATTACCTTAATTTCAGTTTCATGATGATGCTTGCATTCGCTCTTCTCTGTGAAGACCACTCTTTAAGGAAACAATTGAGCTTCGAATACGTGATGATAGATGAGTTCCAGGATACTAACGAAATTCAGTTCAAATTAGCTTTACTTCTATCTAAAATCGGGAACATCTGCGTTGTCGGTGACTGGAAACAGAGTATCTTTTCATTCCAATACGCTTCTGTGGAAAATATAATCGAATTCGAAGAAAGATTGAACGAGTTCAAGAAAGATTTGAACACGGATTATGAAAGAGTTGGCTATCCAACAGAGATAAAGGAAGAAATACCTCTAAAAAAGAATTACCGCTCAACTCAAGATATCATAAATTTTTCAGAACAGGGTTTGCTTGTAGAAGCAACTAAACAAGAAACAATAGATAAAGATGAAATAAGATCGAAGATCACCAAACTAAAATCAGTAAACAACGATGCACAAACAGAGATAGGTGCTTACACAGGAGAGGATGAGAAAGAAGTCATACTCTCAAAGATAACAGATATCGTCGATAATCCTGACTACACTATCCTAGAAAATGATAGAGAAAGAACGATCGAGTACGGAGACAACGCAGTTCTAACCAGAACTAGAAAGGTTGGACTCAAGCTTATGAAAGAGGCTGAAGACCATAATATACCAGTCGCCTACGAAGGAGGTATAGAACTTTTCAGAACAAGACCTTCATTGATACTCTTAGCATGGTTACGAATAGTACAAAACAAACATTCCAAAAGAGGATGGTCTCTGATCTTAGACGAAGCTGGTTACACACTCAACGAAATAGAGCAGATCTTCAAAACAAAATCCTATCCAGATAACTTGTTCAACTTCAGATATTCACTCGAAAGAGAAGAAACGATCGGTTCTCTTGCTAAGAAAATCTTCGATAAGTACTCCATAAAGAATGCTTTCTCTGATAAGATCATAGAAACGATCCAAACCACCTACGATAATACCTACTTCAACAGATCCGACATAATCAACTTTATAGTCGAAAATATAGAATCTAAACAGACATACGAAGTCGACAGTACTGCAGAGGACGATGTGTTCAAGATACAGACGATACACAGTTCCAAAGGGCTTGAGTATCCTGTAGTCATCTTAGCCGATATGAGTACAGGAGGAGGCGGTTTTGGCGGTGCTATAGAATATAAAGAGCCTTTAGGGCTGAGACAGAACAAGATATTCTCAAACGAACCGTATCCATACAGCTACGACAACTGGAAAAATTACGTCATGTCTAAGTGTTTAACAGGTGATTATGATGAGGAAAGAAGATTACTGTATGTCGCTATGACCAGGGCTGAAAACTATCTATTTCTTACAGCAGAAAAAGACAGCGAGAGCGAATTCTTCAAAAATCTGAGTATTGAACCAAAGGAAATAAAACCTAAAATAGAACCATCCCTGCCAAAAAAAGAAAAGAGAACAGAACTGACAGTCGAAAAACCGAAAGTACATGCTCCTGTAAAGTACTCCGCACACTCTATAATCGACACTTCTGAATTCGAAAGAGCTGAGGAAGGTTTGGGTATGGAGTACGGGACAAAGGTCCACAGATTCGCTGAGATGTACGCTGAAGGAGAGGAAATCGAGCCAACGAATCAAGATGAAGAGAATGTAAAACGATTCATCGACTCTTTGGAAGGTGAACTACTCACAGAAAAGAACTGTTTACTTCCTTTAGATATCGATGACAAAAGGATACTCTTCCAGGGAATCATCGATCTTATACATATAAACGATAACAAAATCCAGATAATAGATTTTAAAACAGATAGAAACAAGAGTTCGATAACCGAATACAGAAAGCAGCTGAGCATCTACTACAAGTCTGTTGAAGGAGTCTATCCAAAAAAGAACATAGAATCGAACGTATTCTATACAGAAAATGGAAACTTAACTCAAATAGAACCGATGAACATTGAGGAGATAAGAGGAAGATTAGAGGCTCAGAGGATATAGTATATCGACTTAAAGTGGGCGAAGGATATTCTATAGGATGGATAAAGGGGACTCTAAGGTATACGTTTTTGATGTATTGACTGCAGAACAGGCACACAAAAAATATGGTCGTTTATGAGATAATAACAGTATCAACTTTTCCTCATTTGATTAAACTAAAACTATTCTCTATTAACCATTTTAATCCGTTAGTTCCAACCCATATATTAAAATATTTACGCTTTCCCAAACATGACCTCGAACCTCTGTCCACCCAACTCGGAATCTTTCATTTCGATATCAACTTCGTTGTACTCCGCCATCTCATTTATCATATAGTAGAGCACTCCTCCGGCCCCAGTAGTCTCGCCTTCGTAAATCTTACCGGAAAATATCTCTTTGATCTCACCAGGCAGCTTTTCACCATCATCTTCAACGATCACTTTAACCGTATCCTTCTCTTCTATAACATCGATCCTTATTCTATCACAATTCGATATCTGAATACGGATCTTCATAAGGTGCATAAGCAGTTTTCTCAAAGAAAAATCACCCATGATCTTCAACTCCTTTTCAGGACACGATTCTTCTATCTTGACCTTTTTTCTTTGAGCAAGATCATAGATATCATTCAGGGCGTGGTCGATTATCTTAGCGATGTCATTTTCAGCGGACCAATCGCTATCTTCGATCTCCTTAAGTTCTTTAGCCATTTGAAGTATATCATCTACATCTCTACTGTTTCCCAATGCATCTTCTAAAAACTTTTTATTCTCCTCAGATAGATTATCATCATTCATCAACTCCAAGTATCCACGTATAGTATTGTACTTGCTTCCCAGGTCCTGCCGAACCATAGTATTTAGAAAATTCTTTCTCTCTTCAGCTTTCTTTTCCTCAGTGATATCCTCTAAGGAGACGATCACTTTCTCCATTTTACCATCATCATCCAAATAAGGTACCGCGCTGATAGCATACCATTTGATATTTCTCTTACCTTTGTGAGATATACCTATGATGCTCCCTTCATAGTCCTTTATTGAATCTATTACCTTAAATACTGGAAACTCTTTTGGCTCCATTAGGCCCCCATTTTCTTTATAGAGCTTTCCTCTCCAATCATCTAATTTCATTTTTTTCAATTCTTTTTCTTTCATCCCTAATGCTTTTTCTGCAGCAGGATTGGCAGATATGATCTCTCCATCAGGTCCGTGAACTATTATTGCAGTTCTCAAACTTTCAAACAATTCTCTGTACTTTCTCTCACTCTTTTCTATTTTCTTTTTATCCACTTCTTTCAGATATGCATAAAAGAAGAAAACCCACATAAGTGGTTGTAAAGTTTCTATCAGATCGCCTAGTGGATCTATCCACAGTGCCAATCCTGACCATTCTAATGTATTTATGATGCTGTGGATAATGATCAATAAAACAAGAAATGAAAATATCCACTTTGTATCTCGGTAGAAGGCCTTTTTCCATTTACTTAAAAGAATAACCAAGGCTCCTATAGATATCACTGAGATGAAAAGATTAATAGTCACTATGTGATGCATTGTTCCCCTCCTTATCAATAAATATTTTCCAGCACCATACAGCAATCAAAACAGCACCTATTAATTGGCTTAGATGTTCAAGTAAATTGAATATATCGCCAAAGAAGAAACCCTCCACATTGGTAAATATCCAGCTCAACAAAAACATGATGAAAGCAGTTATAAGAAGATTAGGATGTGGGAGGTCTTTTGTCAATTTTTTGTTTAAAATTATGAATATTAAAACAAAGATTCATAAAAGGAGTAGAACGACTTCTAGTTCTTCGACATTCAAGCTATCACTCCCTTCACAAATAATAAAATCCAATAACAGGTCATACCTTTTCCAACCTCACGTCGAACCTTGCACCATCCATCTCAGAATCTTTAACCTCTACATCACCACCGTAATTTCTAGCTATCTCTTTTACCATGTACATCCCCAGACCAGATCCTGGACTTTCTGCATCTTTGGACCCTTTATCGAATATATTTTCCTTAATTTCATCAGGAATGCCTTTTCCATCATCTTCGATCGTTACTGTACAATACTTATCATCGGAAGTACAGTGGATTTTTATATTTTTACAGTTAGAATGTCTTATCGAATTCTCGATTATGTTTGAAAACAGTTCCTGCAGTAATGTACCACCTTTGACCCCACAGTCCGCTTCTCCAACATCAATATCTATACATTTATCTTCAAGCTGATCATGATGTTCTGATAGCACCTGGTCAATAATGGAATTCAATCTTACCTCGGTTATCTCTTTCTCTTTCTCCACCTTTCTGAGTTTGCTCACTTTTTCCAATAATTCACCCCCTTCATCTATAGTCTTTTTACTCTTTCCAAGATATTCTCCCACATCTTCAGGAAGATCTTTTTTATCGATAAGCTCAAGATAACCCTTGACTACCTGTGTTTTATTCTTGATATCGTGTCTGAGCAGTGAATGTAAGAATTCTTCCCTCTCCTTCGCATAAACTCTATCTAATGCTGCTGAGACGTGTGAAACAAGTATCTCAGCTAACTCAAGGTCCCTTTCATCAAAATATCCGGTTTTATCAGATATCGCTTGAAAAATCCCCTTATCTTTTATCGGTACACTTATGGCGGACTTGTATTCATCTTTCACAGGTTCTGCGTATTCGTATTTCTCTAGGTCATCGACCAGATAACTTTCATTTTCTAAGAAAGTTTTACCACCCAATCCACCTTTCTCGGGCTTTTTTTCAGCGTAATCGTCTTCAGACACGTCTTTTGAAACAGCTTTGACCTCGAATTTTCCGTTTTCATCTATCAAGTCTATGCTACATACAGAAAAGTCAAGTATTTCTTCAGCAGCTTTGACTGCAGTTCTACAGATATCTTCCTCCGAATTTAGAGAATCAAATTCAGAAGCGATCTTATGCAGTTCTTTCAATTTTTCTTCGATATCCTTCATCTCGCTTTCAGTTCTTTTCTTTTCTGTGATATCTAATCCTTCAGCGATCACAGAAGTTATATTTTTATGCTCATCCATCACAGGTCTTACATAGAAGTCAACTATTATCTCACTTCCTTCTTCACCGATATGAGTGGCTTCAAAATGATCATAATTACCATCTGCGACCATAGAGATTGCTTCCTTCAAACGCTCCTGTAAATCCTCCGAATGCTCCCACCAGGGTGTTTTCCAGAACTTCTTTCCCTTTACATCTTCCAATAAGCAGCCGATAAAATCCAAAGATGAATCATTGGCTGAAACTATAGTACCGTCTTTCTCTAGAATTCCAATAAATATTTTCGGATCGTTAAGTATAGCTTTAAATCTACGATGACTTTCTTTCATCTCGCTTTCAGCTTTTTTCCTTTCATATATGTCTCTGATATTGCACTGAACTACCTTTTCTCCACCAGCTTCATAAGTATTACTAACGAATTCTACCGGAGCTTCATCTCCGTACTTTGTTTTTAGAGGCAGATCTCTGTATCTGATGTAACCCTCGTTAACCAACTCTTCGAACCTCTTTTTGTTCTCAACCACATCTTTGAATGTCCCTATCTGCCAGAGTTCTTTACCCACCAGTTCTTCTTTATCATACTCCAAAATATCTTGAATGTACGGGTTTGCATCCTTAATCTCACCAGTTTCAGCGTCAATTATGAGCATACCATCCTGAGCAGTTTCAAATAATCTTCTATACCGTTCCTCACTGGTTTTGAGTTTTTCTTCTTTCTTCTTTTTATCGGTAATATCCATCATATTACCTATCACTTTTTTTACCTCACCGTCTTCGATCACGGGTTTACCGATAGTACGAATCCACATCTTTTTTCCATCTGCATTCAAGAAAGGAACCTCTATATCATAAGATTCTCCTTCATTCACTGCTTTTTCGAATGATTTCTTTACCTTTTCTATCGCATCAGGTGGATAGAACTCAAGACTTTTCTCTATATGTCCCTTCTTATCTTCTTTATTGATATCATGTAGTTTGAACAGGTTTTCAGTCCAATACATCTCATCTTTTTCAACATCATACTCCCAACCCCCGATATTTCCTATATCCTCTGTTTGTTCAAGTAATCTACGTTCTTTTTCTAACTTCTCCATAGTTTTTTTCTTTTCTGTGATATCGTTAAAAACCGTAGCAAATCTATTTTTTTCCGATGAAAATACCGATATACGTAAATATTTGTCTAAAGGTTCAAAATAGGTATTGAACTCAGTCGATTTTCCAGTTTGAGCCACTTTTGTATATATATCCAGATATGGTGCATTATCCGTACCATAAGCCTCTGTAGCCTTTTTACCGACTACGTCTTCTTTGTTGATTCCTAAAATTGATTCAAAATTTGGATTGACCTTCAAAATCCTGTAATCAACAGGTTCATCAGAACCATCAAAAACCAGTTCGTTGAGAGCTAATCCCTCGTTCATCTCTTCAAAAAGGTTCCTGTATTTCTCCTCACTCTCTTTCAATCTTTCTTTCGCCTTCTTTCTTTCAGTTACATCTTTAAAAGTTGTATAGACCTGATACGGTTCATCTTCTCCCTCTCTGAACAACGGTATGGCATCGATCTTTATCCAAGTATATTTTTCTTTTTTAGGATTGAAAACTCCCATTATCACATCTCTAACTTCCTCCCCAGTTTCAAGGGCGACCATAGCAGGATGCTCTTCTCCAGGGAATTCAGACCCATCCTCACGGATCGCTTTCCATCCAGGATCGACAGATTTTCTTCCCTGCATCTGCTTCAAACTCAATCCCAGCATCTTCTGTGCTGCTGGATTTGCAGATGTTATCTTACCATCTCTATTCTGATAAACCACACCTTGATTAATGGTTTCGAAAAGTAAACGATGCTGTTCCTCCGCCCTTTTCTTTTCAATGAATGAACCGATATGATTAGCGATAGATCGGATAAGATCGATTTCTTCTTTCAAAAATGGTCCTTCGTCCTCTTCTGGTTTTTCTTCTAAATAGCAGACCTCTACACTTCCAACATTTTCACCATTAACGAATATGTCTTCTTCAAGCATCCATTCTGTTTCAGCAAAATCTTCAGTCTTGTGTACTTCATCTTCACAAATGATCCGAGCAGCAGTAACTTCAGAGTACTGCCAACTTGGAGGTATCAAATCGATTATTTTTTCTAAAACTGTACTTAATTCATCATTTTCACGAGTTATTCTTCCGAGTGAATAAAGACATTCCAATTCCTTGACCCGTTCATCCAGGTCGTGAATATGTTTTTCTTTCTCTATTTCAGAATTTTTTATTGCTGTTATATCTGTATAATACTCCATCCTCCCGCCTTCATACAAACCGGTTTCAATAGGTTTACTCCAGTGGTTCAACCATCTTTCAACTAATCCTTTTTCTTCGTTTTTCAAAACGTGACATTCGAAATTTTCTATGTAGGTATTATCCTTATATGTGGATATCACTTTTTTCTCGAACCTTTCTGGCTTTTCAAAATTGTATTTGATTTTATTTCTTATCAATTTTTCTTTATCTTTTCCTATAACTTCCTCTTTTTCTATACCGAAATATTCTTCAGTTGCTTTATTTATCCAAACAATTTTGAAGTCGGAGTCTAGGATGAACATTGCTACATCAGAGTTTTCCATCACATCTTCAGTTAAAGATTGATATTTTTCCTCACTGATCCTCAAGGCTTCATCGGTTTTATAGTGTTTAAGTTCCTGTTTTATAGCGTCAGCAAGCACACCGTATTGACTTTTTGGACTACCTCCTTTTTGTAGATACCTGTCAGCTCCGAGATTAAGTGCCTTCATGGCAACTTCTTCTCTACCTTCTCCCGTGAACATGATAAAAGGAACATCACTATTCATTTCATCCCTAATAATCCTCAACAGTTCCAATCCATCTTTCTCAGGCATCTGATAGTCAGAAACAATCACATCATAATCATCTTCAGTTAACGATTCTAAGGCTTTATCAGCTGAGATGGCAGTCTCTACATCGGAACTTTCGTCCTCCCTTTCAAGAAATATTTTAGCTTGGTCAAGAAGACCCTTTTCATCATCAACAAATAATATCTTCATCTATTTCCCCTTTTTATTAACGTAACATGATTATATACATCGTTTCTAACATTAATATTTAACCTATATGTGGTATAAAAATGCAGCTCATCAAAACATAACTTAGAAGTTATCATAATCCTATTAGAAGTTTATGAATTTACTTTTTTAAGTTGTACATCGAACCTTGCCCCACCTAATTCAGAATCTTTAACTGATATACTTCCACCATAGATGTTCAACAGCATTCTGATCAAAAACAAACCTAGACCTGTACCTCTCTTTTCATCGGTAGTATAACCCTTTTTAAAAATTTTATCTTTCTTATCATCAGGGATACCTTTACCGTTATCTTCGATAACAACTTTCGTATCCTCTTTCATTTCTTCAACTGAAATCCTTATCTTATCTCCTTGAGAATGGTAAATAGAATTTTCTATTATATTTGAAAAAACCTCTTTCAATAGAGCCCCACCCAAAACCTCACATTTATTTGAAGTGCAATTCAACGATATCTCGATACCTTTTTCTCTGCAGAGCGATTTATTTACCTCAATTGCTTGTTCAATTTTATCAGCGATGTTTACTTTTTTTATTTCTTCCTTTTCCGCGTTTAGTAGTAAACTAATTTTCTCTATCAAATTGATATTCTCGTTATTGCTCTTGATAGCTTTTCTTACAAAATCTTGTGCACCATCATCTAAATCAAAATCCTCTAATAAAAGTTTCAGATATCCCTGAGCGATCTGCACTTTATTTCTTACATCATGTCTGAGTACTGAATGGAGTAGCTCTCTTCTTTCTTTTATTTTCTTCTCATCAGTGATATCTAAAAAGGTGAAGACCATCATCTGTCTACCATCGTCTTCAATAGTAGATGCTAACCCACGGGTATAGAATCCTTCACCATTTTTCTTCTCAGCTTTGAATTCTCCTATCCACTCCTTTTTATCTTTCAATTTATTTATTATCTCATCTTTCCTTTCAGCATCTTTAAAAAGTTTAGTAATCTTCCTCCCAACGACGTCCCCTTTTTCATATCCCCACATATCTAAAAATGAAGGGTTCACATATGTTATGATACCTTCTCTGTTGGTGATGGTAACACCGTTCAGGGAGTATTCTAAAGCCTTCTCTGTTTGAAGTAACTCTGCATTTTTCTTTTGTAGTTGCCGGGATAGATTTGCGAAATCGTTATTAAGAGAAACCATTTTATCTCTAAGCTTTTCCAACTCCTTAACATCTGGTTTGCCAAAAACAATATGTTTTTCACCTAAAGATAGGAAGGAAAAATACATGGTATCCGGTAGGTCCGTTTTAGTGTTCAAACTTAATTTTTTATTCTTCAATGATCTACTAAAGCAATCATCTATATCGAGTGATCTATCGAGATCTAAAAAGATTTGTTCTATATCCTTACCCACCACATCTTCATCTAAAATATCAGAAGCGTAATGGTTAACTTCTATTATTTTTTTATCGTCATTTAAAAGAATAAACAGGACCGGTGCTTCATCTTTTAAATATCTAACGATCTCATATTCTATTTCGTCGTTCATCTTATCATTATCAACTAATTATTTCTTCTAATTCGTTTAGTGAAGGTATGTATTTAACGTTTTGATAATTTTCGAGAAAATCACTCCCTCCGTGCCTGAATGCCTGTCCACCTACAATTATATCTAGGTCAGGATAGTTCCCATGAATAACCTCTATAGCTTCTTTTAATTCTGGAAGATTGAAGTACATAGCAAGAGAAAGACCGACTATATCAGGTTTTTTTTCATCGATAAGGTCCAAAAGATCTTCTATAGGTGTATCAGCCCCTATGAAATATCCGTCCCATCCATGCAGCTCAAAGAAATCAGCTACCATCCTTCCGCCCAGTTGATGGTATTCATTCGCAACACACGCTACAATAGCCGTTTTTCCTTTCTTTTCACCTGAAAATATTCTTGGATAAATCATGGTTAGGATCCTGTCAGTGATCGATGTAGCCAGATGTTCATCAGCAACAGATATCTCATCTTTCTCCCATAACTCACCCACTTTATACATCGAAGGCTGGATCAGACCGATATAAAGTTCTTTTACATCGATGTCTTCGTCTATCAAAGAGTTGACAATTTCAATGCATTTCTTTTTATTACCTTCTTTAAGATTATCCAGATATTTTCGATATATTTTCTCGTCGATCATTCATTCACCCTCTTTTTGATAACCATCTGTCATTTCGACGAAATCGGGTACATGTTCTATGATCCACTGTAAAAATGGATTTAACTCATCAAAAGTTTCATCAGAAAGCTCTTCTTCCATGATATTTTCGAAGGTTTGAAGATTTACAGACCAAAAATCTGGTTTAAAACCATGAGATCTATAGGTTCTGAATACCCAATGAACTGTATCAACAAAAACCTTCGGTTCATAATTTTCAAAGATGGAATACAAAAAATCCACCATATTTTTTGAGTTGTCTTCCATCATAGCGATTTTACCATCTACCAATTCATCTAGATCATCTCTTTGCTTCATCCTTTTCTTTTGTTCAACGATCAGGCTATCTTTTTGATCAGAGAATTCAATAACTGCTTCCTGTGAAGGCTGTTCTAGTTTTTTGGCAGAAACGATCAGACTTTCTTTTTTCATATGTTTTCACCCTTTATTATAACATTTCACTTATTATATTTAATAGCTGTGAATCAATTTTCATCATTCATCAATCACCTTTTTCAATATCACATCGAACCTAGCCCCACCCAATTCCGAATCCTTAACTTCCACATCACCACCGTAATTTTTAACTATCACCTTTATTAGATACAATCCCAGTCCGGTCCCGGCAGTTTCGCCTTTCTTATAACCTTTTTCAAATCTCTTTTCTTTATCCTGATCACTAATGCCTTTACCGTTATCTTCTACAATTGTAACACAAAAATCTTCTAAGTGTTCATTTCTTATTCTGATTTCATTACAATCACTGTGTTTAAGGGCGTTTTCTATAAGATTTGTAAATACTGTTTTCAACAGATCCCCACCTTTGACTTTACATCCTTTCATGTCTTCTTTATAATTTATTTCTATATCATTGTATTCTCCCTTGCTCTCTTCCAGAATTTCTTTAATGACCTCATCGATATCTATATCCTTTATCTCATCCTCTTGGGCTTTATTGAGTTTTCTGACCTTTTCAATGATAGATACACTGCTCTCGTAAACCTCTCTTGATCTTTTTAGATAGTCCCTATATTCATCCTCTATTTCAGCTCCTTCAAGTAAATCCAGGTAACCTTCAGCGATCAATAATTTATTTTTTAAATCATGTCTTAACAGAGATTGTAAAAATTCGTCTCTCTCTTCTATCTTCTTTCTTTCAGTGATGTCTCTTGATGAACCGACTATCAACTCAACGTTTCCGTCCACTACTATGGGCGTCAATTTTGTACTCCAGGTTCTCTTTCCAGAAGGTAATTCAAGCTCTTCCTCATAACTTATAGATTCCTTTTTATCAACACATTCTTTATATCTTTTGATAATCTTTTCAGCACTATCGGAATCCAGCACTTCGTAAGGTCTTTTACCTTTGATTTCAGAGGTTTTTAAACCGGACATCTCTTCATGAGCTGAATTCAATCTGATATATCTAAAATCATGGTCATCAATTTCCACAAGGAACATAGCATCTTGGGTGTTGTTAAATATCATTTCATACTCTTCTTTGAGTTCTTCTATCTTTTTTTCATTCTTCTTGATCTTTTCAAGGTCATCTTCTAATTTTTCTTCCTTATCTTTGATATCTTTAAATAGCACACTGAAAGGTTTTCTTATGCCCGTAGAGATGAGGGATTCATATATCAGGATGAAAGAGATCAATTTGAAGATATGACCTATCATATTAGAAAAATCATAAACTCCTACGTAAAATGTGAAGGAGATCTCAGAAAGTATCGTGAGTGTGATGGATACTGATAAAAGCAGGTATAGATATCTGGAAAATACTTTTTTATTTTTGTAAAGGATGTAAAGTGCTAAAACCAGTATGATCGAAATCAGGTATTCACTTGATTTTTTGAACAATGTTAATCCACTACCGTCGATATAACAGTCGGGGAAGACCGGTATGAAAAATATTGAGATCATCAGTAAAACAAAAATTGTTGAAAATCCTGCGAATATCTTTTTGAAACTCATCTTTTTATCATAGGAGACCAATAATAGTCCAAAGAACAGCATGAAAGCTTCTAGGAATCTAGCTGAAATCCAGAGTTGGGTGGGTAGATTAGACCCATATCCCGAGAAAACTCCCATGCCCTTGTATCCCAAAGTATGGATCAGATCTATGAGACCTATAAAAAGATAGCCAGTTCCAATAAAAACAAAAAAGTTATTCTTTATGTATTTTCTTGAATTGTAAGCGATAATAAATATAGTAAACGAAACCAAAATACTGAATATTTCGACTAAAGAATGAAATAAGAGGTAATTATACAGATTAATCAAATATAAAACCATTATAGAAATTATAATAAATACAGAATAATAGAATATCTTCCTATTTGATATACTTCCCATGATTGATTTAATAGTTTTATACTATAAATAATTTTGATTTTTATAACTTAGTAAATGAGAAAATGAATATAGCACACTTACTATAAAACCCATCATTTTTATTTTAACACTGAAACTCTCAAATATTTTTTTTATTCGTCTGAGAATCCTTACAGTTATCTTCACAGATAATAACACATTCGTTATCTTTTCTCTTTACTTATATACATATTCACAGCATCCATATCTTCAGTTTTGCTCCTATAACCTATGATTTTTAAGATTATAGTGCCTATTATAAGGATGGAAATTAAGACAAGGCAACATACAAAAATACCTGAATCTCGAGTTTCTAAAAAATCAAGTACTGTGAAAATTGAAATCCTAAGGATCAGTGTAAACAACATTTAATATTCCTTAAGAAAATCCATTAAAAATATTCTTGATTATTCTTATTTATTTTTTGACTTTCAAAATATCATATTTCTGATTTTCTACCTAAGTAATATACCACAAATTATTTATTACAAATCGGGTTCAAAAATCAATGTCTAACACTTCAGATTCTAATGATGACTTAAATTATGACAATATTTGGGTACTCAAAACAGACAATATCATCGAAGACTTATCCTGGTACTGGTGGTGGTGGATATTTTTCATAAAGAACCCAGAGAATCCAAACAGACCGAAGCAGTTGATGATACTATGGTCCACCAAGCACACTGATCATATCCAGGTAAATGATAAAGAATGGGGGGTCGAAAAATTACCTACATGGAACGGTGATAAATTAGAATTCAACGGGATGACAGCGGCTTGGTTTTTCGATGGGAATGAAATGCATGATCCGATCGTCCTAGATGATATGGACTTCGAAGTAACACATGATGGAAAAGAAGGTGAGCTCAAACCACTGACAAAAGAAAAAGATTACAGATTTTACGGTTCACCAGACAAATATTTTGTCAATATCAAAGATGAGGAGAACGATTTTGAATTTAAACTGACTCCTTGGAACGATTATCTTCAGAAGCACAGATACAACGAATCGCAATATTTGAAAGATTACAGCTACAACATAATGAAGATATATGGGATGAAGATGAATGGAAAAATTAACCAGGAACCAGTTCAAGGCTCTGGTTACTTCCAGCGAGTACAGGTAAATGCTCCTGCTACTCCATGGTACTGGGGTCTAGTGCATTGCGAAGATGGGAGTTTCATACATTATTTCAATCCTTTCATAGGACCTCAGATGTTCAGATCTAAGCGAAAATCCTCCTCATGGTTGGATTGGGGCGATATTAGATTATCAAGATCTATACGTTTTTATCATCGTGAAACGGACAGAGAATTCAATTTCAGTACAAGCTATATAAAAGTATCAAGACAGGATAACGGTGATCTACCTGATTTTGTGATAAAAGGAGAAGATAGAGATAAAGAAATATACATTAAACTTTCAGCATATTCAAGGGCATTCTGGAAATTTAAGCAGAAAAGAAAACTACTGATGAAAAATGTGTTTTTCTACAATGAATATCCAGCAATTCTTGTAGATTTCAAGTTCAGGTTGAAAGACAATTCTTTAACAGTGACAAAATCTGATCTCGGAAGGACCTACAGTAATTTTGAACATTCATGGGGAAAATTGTTCTGATTTTTTCGAAATACTTATGTAAAAACGATTGAAAATACTATATATCTTCATCTATTATGGTAATTTTACATATATGTGGTCATCATGAGGAAAACAAAAATTGTATCTACTATAGGTCCTGCATCAGATTCAGTAGATGTGTTAGAAAAACTATCTAAAGCAGGTATGAATATAGCCAGACAGAATTTTTCTCACGGTACCTACGAGGAGCATGAAGAGCATCTAAAAAGGATCCGTTCAATCTCTGATAATATAGGTGTGATGATGGATACACAGGGACCTGAGATAAGGTTAAAGAAAGTAGAAGATGGGACTGAATTAGTTACAGGAGAGAGTGTAACCCTCGTTACTGAGGATATTGTAGGTGATGAATCTAGATTACCTGTTGATTATCCTGAAATTATAAATTATCTGGAAAATGGAGATAAACTCCTGATAGATGATGGCCAGATAGAGCTTGAAGTTACTGATGTCGATGATAGTGTTGAATGTAGGATAATATATGGAGGAAAAGTTCTAACAAAAAAATCGGTAAATGTACCTGGAAAAGATATAGGGTTGAAGGCGCCTACAAAAAAGGATGTCAAGGACATAAAATTTGCAATAAAAAAAGGATTTGATTTTGTTTCTGCATCATTTGTAAAAACAGCGAATGACATTCATAAGATAAAGGATATTATCGAATCTAAGAACTGTGATATGGATATAATAGCAAAGATAGAGCATATCAAAGCTGTTAACAATCTTGATGAGATATTAGATGCTACAGATGCAGTTATGATCGCTAGAGGAGACCTTGGTGTTGAAGTACCAGCATCTCAGGTTCCACTTCTGCAGAAACGAATAATCGAAAAAGCAAACAGAAAAGAAAAGCCTGTGATCACCGCTACTCAGATGTTAAAATCTATGACTGAAAGTCCAAGAGCCACAAGAGCGGAGGTTTCTGATGTTGCCAATGCAGTTCTTGACGGGTCGGATGCCGTCATGCTATCTGAGGAAACTGCAGTAGGTAAATATCCAGTCAAATCCGTTGAATTCATGTCTGAAGTGGTACAACAGATGGAGGGATATCTAAAAGGTAGAACACACCATACACATGACATAAGGAGTGACAATATAGCAGATATAATCGCAAAGAGTGTATGGCAGGCAGATAGAGATATCGATGTGAAATACATCGTTGCTCACACTTCATCTGGATATACCGCACATAAGATAGCTAAATTCAGACCTGAAACAGACATATTAGCTTTCACCGATAAAGAAACCATACAGAGAAAGTTAAATCTAGTATGGGGAGTTACTTCGTTTTATATGGAATTCCCAGAGCATGTTGACGAGATGACTGAAAGATCGGCAAAATTCCTGTTCGAAAAAGGTTACGTAAACAAAGATGACAGGATCATACTGACGGCAGGTGTTCCTGCACCTGTGGAAGGGATAACGAATATGATGGAGATCAGGACTGTAAAAAGTTTGTTAGAAGAGAGAAGAAAAAAAGAAAAAAATAAAAAAGGTTTTTAAATTTATAGAGGAGGATATAACTCATGAGTAAATCGTTATATCCTCCTCAACTAGTCAAAGACGCACAGGATTTACATCCTTCAGTTCTCTCGGTTTTCTTTGAAAACACTCTAGAAATCATTGAATTAAGCAGATCATGTGTCTTTGACTATACTTTAGAATTAGTTCCACTCTTTCTCATTTTGTGGTTCCTCGATCATCTTCTCATCTTTTTCCTTCTGACCAGGTTCTTGATATTGTGATTGATCCTTCTGAGTTTCTGGTTCCTTCCATGGTTCTCTATTTTGAGGTTGTGGAGGTTCTTCCCTTGGTTGTTCATATTGTTCCTGTTGTCTAGTCCCCTCGTACTGCTGACCTTCAGTTTCTTCATAACTCCTTCTTTCTTCAAAATGCTGCCGAGGTTCTGGGCTCTGATAGTATTGTGATCTCCTGTCAGATTTTAGGGCTAATACAGCACCTATACCAAGAATAGCAGCAGCTATGAAAGATAAGAACCAACCGATACCTCCACGCCAACTTTCTTCCCGATTTTCTTGATCGTAACTACCAAAGAAGCTTTTAGCTGGTGAATCATGGTCAGGTAATTCACTGTCATCATAGAGATCGTTCTCGTAGGAATTCGGTAATTCCATCATAAAATATATGGGTGCAACTACCGCGAGTATCAATCCTGCTATCAGTAAAGCCGCACCGATCTTCCTGTATTTACTTCTATCTGAATTGATAGCGATACCTAAAAGCATCACAGCTATAGTTGCAGATATGGTCCCTACTGTTGTCAGCCATGTTGTAATATTTAGAGTTGTAGATGTGTTTGTCGTATCCTGGTCCGAACTAGATGTTTGAGGTAATAACATCGGAGTCATTCTTTGTGTTTGTTCCTGAGTTTCATCTCCATAAGTACTTTTTTGATGGAGGGTCCACCAGGGCATTGATAATGAAATTATCAAAATTATAACTGCAACGCATGCTAAAGCAGCACCTATTTTTGTCGTTTTATCCATTTCTACTTCACCTATATTCTTATTGAATTTATTTATTTGTAATTTGCCCAGATATTATCCTATATATCTCTATAGACAATATGTAAACTGATCCGAATGAATTAAATAATACATCATGATAGAGCACCGACCTCTGAATATTGGTGGAATGATGTCGGGACAAGTTTTAAAGGATATCAGAAAGAAGATCAGACCTGTTATACTGAATTTACTCATGCTCACATTTGGATTCGCAACCATGAGTATGTATCCAGATCTTCAGAACACGATCAGAGGTTCTCTTGGTGTGAGAGAAGGTATCTTTGAGTGGAGTATATTAGCTTTTACAGTGGGTCTTTTTGCAGCTTTCTTCATAGGTCATTCAGAATTTTTTGAACATCATCTTAAAAAAGGAGTAGCTGTTGCAACAGCTTTTGCAGCTGTCCCTCAGATTTTGATACCGTTTGTGGGAAATATACACATCATTATTGTATTTAGATTCATTCAGGGTTTCGTTGTAGCCATGGTGCCACTTTTCTCAGCACAGTTGGGTAGAATCCTAAGTGATGAGAGACCACTGGCTGTAGGGATAGTTCTATCAGGCATATTTTTAGGAGGTATTTTTGGAAGCTTCGCAGCTGGACCTCTAAATAATTTATTCGGTTGGAAAGCCACATTCATATTGACTGGTTTACTGCTGATAGGGATGCTCATAATATGGTGGCTACTAACCACTGAACCTGAAATTGAAGAGGGAGACCATGATGTTGACAGTGTTTGGGATATGAAATTCACATGGATTTGGGGATTCACATTCTTCCCGACTATATGGGTTGTTTTCACGATCCAAGGCTTCCTACCATCTACAGGTTTTGAAATAGGTCTTGAGGATGCTTTCATAAAGAATCTACACATCATACTGAACGCATGTAAAGTATTCTGGTCGATAGCAATCGGTTACATAGCATATAAGATATCCACTAGAAAGAAAACGGACAGAGGAATCTTCGATTCTTATGTCCACATAATGTACGCCTCATTCATCATCGCATTCGCTGGATTGATGCTGATGGTTTACGCGCTTAACAATGAGATAAACGCTCTATTCCCCTTCGCTCTTTTCTTGACAGCGGGTATACAGGGCGTAGGACCTGTATTCTGGAGTTCACCCTCGTTGATATATCCAGATAATTTAGTTAGCAGGGGTGGATTCGCTCTTGGTTTACTGGGTAACTCAGCTAACGTTGCTGCACCGATAGTGACCAATGTATTAAGGTCTCAAGCATTGATCTATGGATGGATAGCTATGGGAGTGGTTTCACTGTTTGGTTTAGTTATAGCAAAATTAGGTATGATGCAGGAACTACCTAAGAAAAGATGAAGAAAATGTAAGTTTAGTAATCCGCAAAATAGTTTAGGATCTTGCTTTTGTTCGAATTTTGTTAAATAATCTTTTTAAATAGCTCCTTACAGTGTTTAGAATGGGTAAAAACAATGAGAGGAAAAACAAATAAGTTATTGGTAATAGGATTGTCAGTGATACTAGTACTAACGGCGTTTACACTTGTGGTTACACCTAGTGTTTACTCTGCTTCTGAAGATGTGAGTAATCCTGGTGATGATATAAACCTGCCCGTTGGAGGCCAAATATTCAATAATAGTACCGAAAATGCTTCAGCTAATGGTGCAGCAACATTCCTGAGAGTAGAAGATTATCAACCATGGGCAGCATTAGTGATCAATGCGGGGGACCCTTCTGGTGTGGATTTGGTTACAGTTAGTTTTGATAATGATACTTTAACAATTACCGCTCAAGATTCAAACGAAACCAATCATGCAACGATACTGGTGAACAAGGAATTTGCAGATAAGTATATTGCTGATTCCGAAGGAAACCTAGAAATCAATGTAAGTGATGCAGTGAACTACGAAGGTTTGGA
>JBKHIX010000105.1:0-6256 GCA_046538435.1 Thermoplasmata archaeon
AATTTGTCCATTGGATTTTAAAGCAGGTACTGCATCTTCAACAGTCATTTTTTGATAAGTAGAGCCATCCGTTCTATAATCCATCCCATGAGAAAAATTATTTTCTGTATAGCCTTGAATCAACTCCAAATCATCTTGACCGATTGTTTTATTATCAATTCCTAGGTAATTTTTGATGAAATTACTGTAAAAGTCCTTGATCTTCTCATCAGTGTATCCTTCGGTATGACCCTTCAAATCACCAAGTACACTATCACCTTCAAGGAAAAACGATACGTCGCTGTTGTTTTTAAGATATGCCTTTACGTGCCTTATAGTGTCTCTATGATCAACATCTCCAATAAATGAACCTTCTCCGGCAGCCCAGAATACAGAATTATACTGAGCCATCGTTTCGTTAGTTGGAATATCATCATCAGACTCTAATTTAATTGTTTTATTAGAGTACCTAAGATTTTCCAACTGATTTTTAAGAGTATCTGCACCATCCTCATTACCATCATCCACCACAAGCACCGAAAATTGTACATTTATAGTTGGATCGTAATCCTGATAAGTTATATCATTGTTGAGTTCACTCGTTTCTTTGATTTTGTTAAACGGATCGACTTTCACTATTAACTCGTGTCTTCCTACCGGTTCTGCTGTCCAATCAAACGTTACATCAGTCGAGTTACCAGCTGGACCAAGTTCTATCCTTTCTCTTTGGTTCGTATCGAGTTCTCCATCAACATACAATCTGACCTCTGCATTCTCAGTAAATTGTCCATTGTTCCTGATAGTTGCTGTGATCTCTACATTTTCCCTGTACATCGGATTTCTAGTACTGAATTCCTGCTCAGAAACAGCTAGGTCACGTCCGCTCTTTTCAGTCATATTTCCAAACCATTTGATAACCCTGTATGCCATCATGCTCTTTCCAGATTTCATAGAACCGAATAAAAACGAGTTGAAAGCAGTCTTAGGATCATGGTTTTCATTTTTATAATTAGTACCGATGATATTATCTTCTTCTTTATTAAGTATCATCTTTTCCGAATCTTCCAGATCTGAAATGACATCTCCGGTATAATTTCGGTTTTCATATGTGGAGTAAGATGTATTTGCTAATATATCACCAGTACCATTAATTCTGCCAGCCTTTGGTTCGTAATTAACATCGAGCTTGTTTGGACTAAATCCTAGATACTCTTTAGTATCCCAGCCATTAAAATTATTATTCGTATCTTCATCAGCAAAACCTTCACCGATCAACCACAGCATATTTCCATCATCAAGGTAATCTTCTAAATTATCTTGATCATCACCAGTAAGAGTAGGATGTTTTTCATACAATTCAGCGTCATTATCATCACTACCCTTAGTCCTTCCAGTCATCCATATTACGATATCAAAATTATTCATCTTGTTCAACGGCGGACCGTTTTGACCTTTCACCTCATAATATTCGTAGTTGAAGTCAGCACCTTCTAGTGCTCCTTTCATTTGGTTTGCATCGCCCCTCTCTTCATGGTCATCGTCTACAAGTAAAATTGTAGGGGCTACATAAACAGATTTATTTTTCATGTTGTTGTTAGGATTTCTGTCTTCTCCAGCGGGAGACCTGATATTCGTAGCTTCAACCCCTATTTTATGCTGACCTGTATTATTGATATCCCAGCTGGCACGTACATCCTGACCACCACCTGCTGCTATAGAAACATCTCTCACAACACCCATTTCTTCCCTATCTTCACTATCTGGTCCCTTATCATAGAAATGAACATCGAATTTTGCATAAGTTCCTCCTCTATTCTCGATAGTCGCTCTAGTTGTGAAACTGTCACCATTTTTAGGTGATGCGGGGTTGAACTCTATCTTACCCTCATCAACCACGATATCTGGATTATCAGATTTATCGCTTTTCTCACCAACATTTAGCCCTATATATTCGGATTTAGCCCAACTTACATTATCATTTTTAGTCCCATTATTCACAAAATCATCAATAATCTTTTCTTCATCATTCTCTGTGTTATCACTTGCATTACTTACAGAAACTTTAAGAAGATAAGATCCGTTATCTTGATTGGAACTCACATCTAACTTTCCTATAAATCTTTTTCCTTCTTGATCGTCCAATTCATGCCAAGCAGTACCTGATATACCACTTGTATTATAATTTTCTAGATCTTGATGTTTCACAAGAACTTTGATATCACTTATATCCTCCCACGGATATTCAACATCAACATAGAGTTTACAACTACTTCCCGCCTCAACATAATTGTCCCATTCTTGAGGATAAATAACACCTGAATCTTTTATATTAGGTCTTTCCGAAGGAGAGTATATATCAACCTCAGTTCGCCATACAACCTGGTTTTTACTTGTGTCCATAACCATCAATTCAACAAAATTTACCCCTGTTAGAGAGAGGTCTGAAACATCCAACTCTACTTTTTCACCCGTAGTCCACTCCTCAGAATCTTCACCATACAAAGTAACTTTATCAGAATCGAAATCAAATCTGTGTGACTTATCGTCAAACAAAATAAATAAACTAGTTTTAGAAGTGTCTAGATTTCTTCCACCAGTATGCTCTACTGTTATGTTATCGTCTCCATCATGAGAGGCTTTAAATTCAGTAACCGTACTCCCTTCAGGAGTTTCAAGATACTGTACACCTGCAAATATGGATGAAAACAATACCACAGTGATCGATAACGTCAAAATAGTACCAACAATTTCAGACACACCTTCTTCATCCTCAATCCTAAATAATCTTTTGTTAAAATTCAAGCTAATTCCTCCATTTACTATAGTTATTCCCAGAATACCATATAAACGTTATGTGGTAATTACCATTTTGGGATGGGAATTTACATGTTATATAGTTCATGATGTAACAAAGGAAAAGTTTATTTCTTAAAAGTTTATTATATTATATAAGGAGAATTGACGAGCTAAAAATTTAGCTTATTTGTATAGAGTGATAATATGACGGATGAAGGAAAGGTTGGGATTGTTGACAGGTTCAAGGGTTTTCTTAATGAAAGACCTATAACACCTTCAGATAGGGTTGATAGATTTGTAACCAGAAAATTACCAGATTATATAGAAGAATACAGACTGGCAACTAAATCTGATCTTAAGGGAATCGATAAGAAGATAGAAGAGTTCACATCTGAAGTCTCAAGTCTAAAGAACTGGAAAGATGATACCAAAGAAAGACATTTGAAATTAAAGAAGCAAATCGAACGATTAGAAAAACAGCATGATCTGGAGGAGGATTAAGTATGGATGCGCTTTCAGCTTTCCTTTTAGTAATATTGATAATCGTAATAATAGCGGCATTCTTCTACTTCTTAAGACAGAGAGCAAAGTCAAAGGCACTGAATGAGATGTACGGTCATAAACCATCACACGTCGAACTATATTTTGAAGAGTACTTTGATGATATAATCCATAGTTGGGATCTCGTCAAAAAGGAAAAAGCTCATAACTGGGCTGATAGTATGGATAAAAGACTTAATGAGGTCTCTAAAGAAATAGAACAACTTAAATCAAATAGAAAACAGATTGACTCAGAATTTGACGAGATAGAAAACAGGATAGACGATCTTGAAAGTAAGGAGGTAAGAAAGTGACAATCGCAGAAGCGATCTCTCAAAACTTTTTAGCAATCTTTTACTCGATAGTAGTTATAATCATACTGTTCATAATAGCTAAGGTTATCAATACAAGAGAAAGGTCGAAAGAAAGACGTGACCTGGCAGATTTACAGTTAAAGCAAAAAAAATTAGATATGATGGAAAATAAACAATATCTGGAAAATCTAAAAGAAGCTTCAGTCGTTTTGAAGGACGAGGAAAAGGAGAAAATAGACAAGATATCGAGAGATAATGCAATACTTTCTAGAAGAACTTTATCATTGATGAATGAGATAGAAGAAAGGATGCAGAGGTTAGAAAAAGGTAAGGACCATGCGAAACTGCTAAAAACTAAAAAAGAAATAAGTAGACTTGAGAGAGATATGTTTGGTGAGGAGGAAAAATAATGAATGAATTTGTTAATGATAATGTAGAAAGAGGTTCTAATGTCTTAGACATGATCGAAGAAGCTGTCTTCCCTGGTGATATAGATATTGAAGGTACAGGCTACGAGAGAAACATATTAGATGGTAGGATTGAAAAGTATCTAGACAGGCATCTAGATGAATATATCGATGAATTCGGACTTGTGAGGGAATTACATCTGGAGATATATGAGGAAAAAGTAGATTTGATGGTCGAAGATATCGATGAGATAAAAGAATTTCAGAAGGACATGGATGCAGAGATATCGAACTTTAAAAGAAGATTAACAAAAATTGAAGAAGAGATTTAGGATGGTGCATTCTGTTGGCAAAGAAAATATTGAGCCTTAAGATGAGAAGGGTCATAAATAGCTATATCATCGCTCAGGAAGATCCGTTAGAAGAGATTGACGATCTCCACAGATATATTAGAAAGAAAAGTATCTCAAAGATTAAAAAACCTGCATTAAGGAATCTGATAAAAAACAAGGTCAAGAATCAGGAAAAAGAAGATCTAAAGAAATTAGAGGCTGAGTTATTCACGAAAGAAGGCAAACCAAAGAAGCACAGGTATGGATCAGCTTTCTGTGATAATTGCTATATGTATAAGGATTACGAAAAAGAGTGTCCGTATTGTGGTAAGATTGAATTTACAAGATAGGTGGTTATGATGGCAACACGACTTTATTCTGAATTGATAAGAAGTGTGGTAAAAAATCCTGCTGAAAAGAAGAAATCGAAATTGGTGGAGATAGTTGCGAAGTCTAGAGATAGGTACTGGCAGGTCGTTCAACTGAAGATTGAATCGGGACTGATATCAAAAAAAGGTATATATGTAGATCCTAAATATATAAACAATGTTTTGGATGAAGGGGATTTTAAACTTAAAAAAGGTATCATCGATGGTAATAAAAATCCCAGGGAAGATGCTGATCTATTTTTATCAAGGATAAACAATGAAAAGGTACTATCATCGAATGGAAATGAATTAGGAAGGATATATGACTTTGAAATACATGTTTCAGAATCTCCATGGAAGGTGTGGAAGGTACTGGTCAAGCCTACAGGTCTATCACCACTTCAGAGAAGACTTAGAATTCCAGTAGAAAAAGTAGAGAAAGTAGAAAGTGAAGGTATATTTTTAAAAGAAGGATGGAGTGTATGATGGATATTGTAAGCATATTACTGCTTATAATAATCATACAGTTCGTGTTCAATATAATCCTCACTATCATATACATGAAAAATAAAAAAGAGTCACAAACAACCCGGATAGAAGAAGACTTAGATTTTAAGTTGAAAAATATACGATCGAGGATGAAAAAGGTAAAAAAAGAAACCCCTTCTTACATCAAATTAGATTTAGAAGATTGATAGGATAACATTTAATTAGATTAGATTACATGATATTATGAGAACTAGGATGGGATGCTAAGATGTGTAAGTACAAGTATGGAAACGATAAATGTGCACACCCGAAAAACATAGCCCTCGAGTGTGTTGGAGAAGATAAATGCCAGTATGTTGAAGAAACCTCTGAATCTTTTAATAATGTTGAGTCAGGAACTAATTTTGAGTCAAAAGAATTTGACCTCGATTCCTACGACCAAAATGAAGTTCAGGATGACACCTGCCCAATGACGGAGTGTGGATTATACTGTAAAAAATATAACAGATTCTACTGCGCAGGGAAGGATAATTGTGAGAATGAAGAAGAATATATGAAACATATGAAAGAGTTTGGTGGGATAGATATAGAAAAAGAGTTTTCTGAGAAGTGAATCAGTCTGTCTGTATATCTTCTCCAGCATTGAATGCTTCCTGCACAACAGTGTAAATATCTTCTATACCAGTTCTATCTACGGCTGAAATCGGTGTTATTCCCTGCTGTAAACTCATATTCTGAAGACTTTTTATCATCTCTATGGTTGCTTGAGTTCCAGCACTGGCATCCTCTCTCAAAGCCATATCCAATTTCCAATAATCAGTGGACCATTCCTGTATATTCTTTATCTCCTCTTTAGAGATTATATCTGCTTTTGAAAGGATTGGGAAATAAGGTATATTGAATCTAAATTGTGTTGTAGCTGCTAAAGTCAGCAAAGAAACGAATCCAGATGGCTGTTTTGCTATCACTGGATCGAATAAAAAGTTGATCATCGATTTATCTCCCAATGTCCTCACTAATTCTCTACTCGC
>JBKHIX010000106.1:0-6161 GCA_046538435.1 Thermoplasmata archaeon
CCGTATCCTATAAGATGCCATTTACCTTTGATTCTACGGCTTATAGCTATCCTCTGACCTTCTTCAGCACAGACTGATCTTTTCAATTTAACTTCAGCCTCATCACGTCTCGCAGATGATACAACACCGACAGTAGTAGCTGATCCCACTGTGAGCATCAAAGGTTCTCTTGTTTTGATGCTCTCAACGTTCTTGTCTTTTTCCATTCCAACGACACTATCGAGTAAATTAACCTTCATAGTAAAACTTTCCTTTATAGGGGGTAAATCTTCAGCAAATCCTGCAACTCTACCTGCTAAAGAATCAGATTTAGTTATACTTGGATCTAGTTCTGTTCCAACTCCGATCAATCCGCCTGGTCTTACCTTATCTAATTCCAGTTTTCCTGAAGAAAGAGTTTTCACAGTAGTATGAATCTTTTCCCATTTTTTAACCCCTCCTTCTTCAACTCTCGTACCAGGTCTTATCTCTATTTCATCACCTATTTCAAGGACTCCTTTTTCTAATGATCCTCCAATGACTCCACCTTTTATATCGTCGATGGGTATACCAGGTTTGTTTATATCAAAAGATCTGGCGATAGAAAGTTTAGGTGATTCATCTTCACTATGTTTTAGGGTAGGTATCTCTTCTTCGATAGCTTGAATCAAAATATCGATATTAACATCATGATGTGCTGAAACAGGTATTATCGGTGCGTTTTCTGCCACAGTACCTTTTGTAAATTCTTTGATCTGTTTATAATTTTTACGTGCTCTTTCTGTAGTGACCAAATCTACCTTATTTTGAACTATGATTATATTTTCAACATCAGAAATGTCCAATCCCATCAGATGTTCCTGAGTTTGAGGTTGAGGACATTTTTCATTAGCTGCTATCACCAAGATAGCACCATCCATCATTGAAGCTCCTGATAGCATGGTTGCCATAAGAGTTTCGTGACCTGGTGAATCTACAAATGATACAGACCTTAAAAATTCAGCTTCTGCATCACAGTTTGGACAAGTGGTTTTAGTCGTATATGATTTAGTTCCTTCGCAGTCCGGACATTTATAGAATGCGGTATCAGCATATCCTAAACGTATGCTTATGCCTCTTTTTGTTTCTTCTGAATGACGGTCTGTCCATTCACCACTCAGAGCTTCTGTAAGAGTGGTTTTACCATGATCAACATGACCTACCATTCCTATGTTTACTTCGGGCTGCTTCGGTACTTTCATTCGTTATCTCCTTCTTCTTCTAATAGTTCAGGCACATTTTGAGGTCCGTGCTCAATAATCTTCATGTTTACCTGATTTACATTTGTAGAAATTGTATTACCTCTAACTGTTTTTTTACGTTTGACACCGCCTTCTTTTATATTGAATCCTGTTCCACCTTTACCGAGAACTTTTTTTCTAGCTGGTCCTGGTATATTTTGCTTCATTGGAAACCCATCGATGTCGCTTCCTCCTGTTACCTGAAGTTTAAATCCAGGTAAACCAACGAAAATTCCGTCTACCTCATCACCTATACGTTTACCTATTAGTGAATTTGCATGGTGACCGTCAACTGTTGTTTGATATGACTTTCCTTCTTTTGGATCTGCTATAACAACCTCATATTCTACCATAGGATACAATACCCCTTTTTATTTTTGATTTCACTATATCCTTCTAGTATAAAACTTTGGTGGGTATGCCATTTTTTAATACTCTATAAACTTTTAAACTATACAAATAATATCCCAGATTTTAGAATCATTCAAAAAATTATAAATAACACTCTAGACTACCTCATTCTATCGAGGTGCCTGGATGGAAGAAACATTATGCTCAATTGAGATAGTTAAAGATAATAACTCCTTTAAAGCCAAGGTTCAAAGTGGCTCTGGTAGATATGTAGAATACGAAAACGAGGATTTCGAAACTTTACTACATCAGGTATACGAAGATATTGAAGAAGAGATAGGTACTTCTGTATATTAGTGATAGATTTGAAAAGCTTATATGTAACCTCTTTACTTCCAAAGAATGAATAGGCCTAAAACAGGAGGAACAAAATGACCAAAGTCGAAAATGAGGAAGAGTATGAAGATGTTATCTCAAGTTACTATGAAGGACGTGGAGTAAGTTCTATAATTTCATTTAAAGTAGATACAAAAAAATCAGATAAAATCGCAAATAAGCTTGCAGAATATAATAATATTGAAGACATATCTCTCGTAACTGGAGATGTCGACTTAGTAGTTAAAGCAAGATTCAAAAATTATGATCATATGAAGACTTTCCTGACTGACGAAGCTTCACATCTAGAAGGTGTAGATGATTTAACAAGTATGATGATAGTTACAACATATAAAGAAAATGGAAAAATTATCGAAGCTTCATTAGATGAGGAGGAAGAATTGGACTAATGGATTTCATCAATAATCCATTCATCCCATTTTTTATCTTTTAAAACTATTTTGAATTCATCGGGTGTTATCAAAACAGTATCATAATTACTAGAATCGCCCAAAGCTATTCTTGGACAAGCAGTACATACAGCACAGTCCCAACCTAAAGAATCCACTAAATCAGGAGTTACCTCATCAAATTCGGAAATAGTGCATTTTTCTGGTAATTTATCTTTTAGTTGTCTTGCTAATTCAATCCTTCTCTGTCCCGATTTAGTAGATACTATGATACCTATTTTATCAGCATTTTCTGCTAAAGTTATCAGACCAAATCTTTTTCTTAATAATTGGTCCTTTTCATCTTCTAATATATCGATATCTCCTGTCAATGGATTCAATTTTATCACTTCTCTACCCAAGGATATCGATAGGCCTAAAGGATGGAAATTTCCTGTACCAACATAAAGATGACTCTCAGCATCCTCTACTTTAACAGAATAGTTACACCCAAGTACCTGACCAGGGTACTTTATCCTACTATCCCCTTCATCTATCAAAACTTCATAGTCTCTTTTTATTAGTTCAGTTTTCATTTTTTCGAGGTGATCTAAATATTGAACAGATGAATAAAGAGCTACTCTACCTTTTAATAGATCGTATAACTCTTCTGGAATTCCTTCAAATCTAGTGCTCCTTCCTTCGATGTAAATAATAGGGTAATCAATTTTTAAATTAGGTATCTCAGAGTGACCAATATGGATTAAAACGTCTGAATCACCGATATTAATAGGTAAGTCACACGAACCATAACAGGACCCACCCCATATAGACATCTCTATATCAAATGAAGCTGCTATCTCGTCTGTCTTTCTTCTCAACCCATCTGGAACCTGCAGTAATGCTTTTTCTGCACCTATATCTTCGATTTTATCTTTTGCAGCTTCAATATCAAATTCAAATTCTCCGATTCTAAGTTTTTCACGTTCAGTCATATGATATCTCCAATAATTTTAGCTATCTTATCTATAGAATCTTTTCTAACATGAGGCATCATAACAAATCTTAAACCAGGAGGATTTACAGTTAACGATATGTTCCACCCTTTCTCTTTTACCTTCTCAACAATTTTTTCAGGTTCATCACAGTGGAACGAAGCTATATTCATTACAGGTTCGATAACTGGTTCTAGACCAATTTCTTCCATTCTATTTATCATGTAATGAGTGTTCTCCATGCATTCAGATACTATCTCTTTGTAACCTTCTTTACCCAGTAGATTCATCGCAGTCCAAAATGCAGGAACGGAAGCACTAGATCTAGTACCTCTTATCGTTTTTTGTTCTCCTCCAGTAAGATAGGGTGATTTAATAGATAAATTATGACCATTCTCGTAAAAGAACAGACCTAAAGGAACGGTTGAGAGTCCCATCTTATGAGGATCAAGAACCAAAGAATTAACACCTTTTACTTCAAAGTCATATTTTGGCAAATCATCTCCTAACTCCCTTAAAAAAGGGATGACAAAACCACCGAAAGCTGCATCAACATGCAGATAAGTATCACCAGCTATTTTAGCAATCTCCTCAATAGGATCGATGACGCCTAATTCAGTTGTTCCAGCTATACCAACTACTGCTGCTGTATCATCATTTAATTCTCTTTTTAGTATTTCAATGTCTAAAGTATAATCATCAGTTAAAGGTATGTATTTAGGCTCCATATCTAAAAGTGAACATGCCTTTACAAATGAAAAATGGGCGCTTTCAGGTAGCAATAGTTTTCTTTTCCCACTCCTCTCTCTAGCCCTCCATAGAGCGAGTATGTTTCCTTCGGTCGCTCCCCCTACTGATAAACTTTCACAACTATCTGCATGGATAAGTGATGCTACAGAAGTATGGATATTTTCCTCCAGTTCTTGCACACCCTTACATAATCCAGGATTCCCTAGATTTGCCTCTAAGAACATACTGTGTACTTTTTTACTGAGTTCTAAAGGTTCAGTACACATGGATCCTAAAATCTTACCAGAACCAAAACTCATATTCTTCTTTTTTGCTTTGTATATTTCATCTAAAATATACTCCTTCTTCTTCCCTTTTTCTGGAAAAGAATTTTCCAACATTATTACCTCCAATTCACTTTCGTCTATCCAGCTTGATTATTTTTCCTCTTACAAATCTTATAGATGCTATTGAAAATACAACAGCTATGATCAAAGCTAAAAGTGGTATTCTCCCTTCGTATATCTGTCCAATAGATGCTAAAAAATTGAAACTTCCGTGCATGACTACTGCTAGTAGATAATATGGTATAAATGAATGTTTACCTAAGAACATACCTTTAGATATACCATAACCAGCCATTGCACTTGCACTTCCGTGTAAAAGAGCGCTTGCTATGCTCCTGACTATTACAATTGTTATAAAAGCAGAACCGAATCCTTCTGAGAAGAAAGTATTACTTTCATAAAGTAAGTTTTCTGTAGCTGCAAATCCTAAACCACAAGCTGCACCAAATACAAGTCCGTCTTCGATCTCTAATATCTTACTCTTTACCGAAAAGACACCCATTACCTTAGCTAACTCCTCTACAACGGGGGCAATAACACAAACTAGGATAAAACTCTGAATAGTTTTATCTGCTAAGAACTGATATTCCCTCTGCATATTACCTGAGAATAGGAATCCAGAGGCTGTCAATGAAAGTATCACAGCAATAATGACAGAAAAAACAGCACCCCAAATAAAAGTCTTGAATAGATGTGCCCATCTCAGCCTACCTCTAATTTCAGCATTCCTTATCCACCAAAGATAGATAATCGAAGGTATAAAAGCTGCAGCTAGTAGTATCAAGGCTGACAATATTATCTCTTGATTCATTGAAAATCCAAAAACAGTGAAATATAATAACTTTTTTGCAATCATAGGTCTAGAAGGTACTTTACTTCTTTGAAGGACTCTTTCACATCTTCATCACTTTCCACTTTCATCCTTTGGACCAGAGCTTTTTTGGCTTCTTCGGATTCGATATCATCGTTGACATCGAATATATAGTTACCCAAAGTCAGAACCGCCTGTGTCCTTACCCATTTGTCATTATCTTCGATCCTTTCTGTCAATTTTCTAAAAGCTTTATCTGTTTGTGTTTTACTTAGATCATTAACATCTATCTTTTTCAAAGCTTCGATCACTTTCTGTCTGATCTTCCATCTGTCATCATCGATATAATCCAATAAGGTAGGGGCCATAGAAGAAAAACCTGCCTTCCCAAGGGCAACAGATAGGATTATCTTTTTGTGACCTTCGTATCTTTTAACTTTATTCTCTATTTTCTCTAACTCGTCCTTTGGGAATTTGGAAACACCTTCAGATATAGACCACAAAACTCTAGGATTTTCTTCAAAATCAATATGTTGAATTATTAGATTCAATGATCTTTCTGTATTTACTTCTCCAAGTGTTTGAGCTGCAGCAGATCTGATAGATGGGTCATCATCATCTAATTTATGTGATACCTTTTCGATAATATCTTCATCTCCCAGCTTGCCTAAGCTTTTAAGAGCTGCTTCTACTACGTACTTTTTATCGTCATCTAGTAGTTGTAGAAGTGGTTTTACAGCGTCTTTATCCCCTTTTTCACCAAGGGCAAGAGCACTGTCTTCTCTGACCCTCCAACTGGTGTCTTTAAGCCCTTCTAGAAGTACTTTTGTCGCTTCAGATGAATCGATCTTACTCAACCCTTGTACTGCTGTTTCTCTAACCCACCTATCTCCTTCTTTGAACAT
>JBKHIX010000107.1:0-6151 GCA_046538435.1 Thermoplasmata archaeon
TTACATCCCCAGATTATCTTTGCATCTGGACTGACTCTTTTCTCTACATGTTCAGCGACCAGTTCTGCTTCGTGGACGCTCATATCTGAACCGCCGGTAACATTAATTAGCACACCGTCAGCACCACTTATATCCACATCCAATAGAGGAGAGTTGATAGCTTCTTCTATAGCTTCTCTAGCTCTCTGATCTCCACCAGCATTAGATTCACCAAGACCGATCATCGCTCTTCCACCACTCTGCATGATAGTTTTTAGATCGTTGTAATCCAGATTTACCAATCCTGGTTTAGTCACTATCTCTGTCATACCTTTTATAGACCTCATCAATACTTCATCGGCCACCTTAAATGCTTTATTTAGAGGTAATCTAGGTACGAGTTCAAGCAATTTATCGTTAGGTATAGTTATTACCGTATCAGCAACACCTCTTAATCTTTTAATGCCCCACTCTGCATTTTTTCTTCGAGATTCACCTTCAGCCTTAAAAGGTCGGGTCATTATTCCGATAGTTAGAGCACCAGCATCCCTAGCAATCCTTGAAACAATTGGGACGGAGCCTGTTCCTGTTCCGCCGCCTAATCCACATGTAACGAAGACTATGTCAGCACTATCCAAAATCTCTTCATATTTCTCCCTAGCTTCTTCAGCGGCTTTTTCACCTATTTCAGGTTTGGCTCCGGCACCTAAACCTTTAGTCAAGTTTTTTCCCATCAGCACTTTGCGGTTAGCTCTGACGGTCAATAAATCCTGAGCATCTGTATTACCAGCTATTAATTCTGCGCCTCTTATTCCTTCTTCAGAAATTCTATCTATTGTATTACACCCAGCACCACCTAGTCCTACGATGTAAATTTTAGTCTTTAAGTCTTCCAGCACTTGTTTAAGTTCCTCATCAGTCTTTTCATCTTGATAACCGTCATCCATAGCTTCTTCATCCTTTGAAAGAGCATCATCTACTAAAGATTCCATCGTTAATTCGCCCCATATATAATCTATTGGTTTATGTAATTAACATGCTATTATTAATATTTATGGATTATAGTATTATCTGAAAATTAATTTTTTAGGCTTCATTGAATAGTTTGAAATTAAAAATATAAAAATATAATATGTTTAAAGAGGTTTAGAAAAGGGTTAGATACTGCAGGTAACTTAGAATAACGCTCCAAGACCTTCTGCAGCTTCTTCTTTTTCCTTTTCTTCGTCTCTTTCCTCTTCTTCTTCCTCTTCTTCCTCTTCTTCTTCCTCTTCTTCTGCAGGTTGTGCAGGAGCTGCACCAGCTGCTGGCATACCTATACCTTTCTCGATAGCCTCATCGATATCAACATCTTCAAGGCTTGCTGTAAGGGCTTTCACCCTAGACTCATCAGGTTCAATTCCTGCTGCTTCTAAGATGTCGGTAATACCTTCTTCAGTTATCTCTTTACCTGCAGAGTGAAGGACCATTGCGCTGTATACATATTCCATATTTTATTCCTCCATTTGAATTTCATTTATAATTTATTCATCTTCTGAATCATCATCTTCAGAAACTTCTTCATCCTCGTTAGATTCATCTTCCTCAGGTGATTCATCTTCAATTTCAATACCTAATTTTTCTAGTAACTCGTCATCAAGTGAACTAGGATCTAATTCTGCTGCGAGGCTCAGCATATTCTTTTGTGCCTCAGTTAATTTAATTTCAACAGTTTCGTCGGTTATTATTTCTGTATTGACGGCAAGACTCAGTGCATCATTATGAACCTTTGATATTAGTGTCTTTATGTTTTCCTTTGTTGGGTAACTAATATTGACTGACAATGAGTAAGCTGATGATGCTCCAGTTGTTATGTCATCAATAAATTCTTCAGGATCGATATCTAGTGTTTCTCTATCAAATGTTGTACCATCTTCGAATACTATTCTGAGGTCTAAACCAACAGTGATAGGATGTATGTTTAGCCTACCTAACATGGTAGCTAAATCTTTAGATATAATTTCTCCCTCTTTAGCAACTATTTTGTCTTTGTTTATAACGACCTTTCCACCTTGGATTGATGCAGGGATTCCTGCTTTTTGAAGATCTCCAACGATCGGTCCAGGTTTAAATGGAGTGTCTCCTTCTTCAACTATAATATCTTCTGGAGCTGCCTCTCCACCACTTGCTGGAGCTTTTGTTTTAGTCTTCTCCATCCTGTTGAATAATTTAAACGGATTAAGATCAGTAGAGACCAAAGCTGTCTGTCCTGATATGAATTCTTTTAGTTCTTCGATACCATCTCGATCGGATTGATTTATGGCTTTATTTATCAGAGTATTTCTTGATACTACTAAGTTTGCAGTTCCACGTAATTTAGCTCTCATCTGCTGCATTTGAAATGCTGGAATGCCTTCTATGTCAACGATGCCTAGTACTGGGCTTGTTTCGAGTAAGTTTTTTAGTTTCTCAACTTCTTCTTTTTTCCAAGCTGATATCTCTGTCATGTTATCCCTCACATCAACCTCACAGCTGGACCCATGGTTGTTTTCACATAGATACTAGCGATATTCATCCTTCTTCTTTCCAGATTTTGAATGATACGTCTAACCACAGTATCTATGTTACCTGCTATGTCTTCAGGATCCATATTTTCAGTTCCGACTGGTGCGTGAAATGTTCTCCTATCTTTAGATCTTATATGTACAGTACCTTTTAAAGACCTGATTTCTTCCTCTATGTCCATATCAGGTGTTACTGGATTAGGCATTTTACCTTTTGGACCTAAAATAGCACCAAGCTCTCTACCAATTACTGGCATGAGAGGGGGTTCAGCTAAGAAAAAGTTATGTTCTTCTGCTAGTTTTCTAGCCTTTGTACTGTCGTCAGATATATCCTCTAATTCTTCTGGTTCAATTACTGTATCAGCGACATCTCTAGCTCTCAATGCTAATTCACCACTTCCAAAAACTCCTACTCTGATCTCCTTACCTCTGCCGTTGGGTAATACGATTTCTTCATCAATCCTGTTTTCAGGTTGTGATAAATCTATCTCCCTCAGGTTTATAGCAAGTTCGATACTCTCTTCGAAGTTTCTCTTAGGAGCGCTTTCAAGAACTTTTTTAACTACATCAATTGTCTCGCGATCTGCCAATTACATACCTCCTGTAGTATTATATGTATTCGAAACACGTCTTTTGATACCTGGAAATATAGATGTGTTTCTCCTACAGGTAGGCTTCACACAAACCCATCTATATATAAAAATTTTGGTAAAGTAAACGCACCCAAAAGGATAACCCTTTTATATTACTTGGTTTTATGACCAAATCGTTACAATAATAACTACCATTATAATCTTAATGGAGGAAATACCTTGGCTGAAGAAGAACATGAAGATGATTTCAAGTATATCGTACGTCTGATGGATACTGACCTAGACGGTGAGAAAACTGTACTCTTCGCCCTTAGAGATATTAAAGGAGTGGGAACAAGGGTAGCAGAGACTATTGTTAAATCTACCGATATTGATTTGACTAGAAGGATCGGGACTTTAGAAGATGAAGAAATTGATCAACTTAGAAAAGTATTAGATAATTTTCAAGAAAATGTCCCCTCATGGATGGTTAATAGAAAAAGAGATCCCATGACAGGAGAAAGTAATCATTTCTTTGGACCTGATTTAGATATGGTCCATCGTGAGGACATCAACAGGATGAAAAAGATCAGTTGTTATAAAGGCATACGACATGAAAGAGGATTAAAAGTAAGAGGACAGAGAACCAAGTCCAACGGAAGGACAGGAATGGAACTTGGTGTAAAGAAAGAAGTAGCCCAAAGTGGTGGACAAAGTGGTGGAGAGTGATATAGATGGGAGACCCAAAATTTAACAGAAAACAATATGAAAACCCACCACATCCCTGGCAGCAGGAACGTATCCAAACTGAGAACGATTATCTAAGACATTATGGATTGAAAAATAAAAAGGAATTCTGGAAAGCTAGGTCAAAACTGAAGAAAATAAGAGGACAAGCTAGAAATCTTCAAGCACGTTTAAGATACGGGGAAAAACAGGCAAAACAGGAGATGAACAGTCTTGTTGATATGGCTCTCAATAAAGGTTTTATTAAAGGTCAAAATCCATCATTGAATGATTTGTTGGATATGAGTGTTGATAATATATTAAATAGAAGATTACAGACTATTGTTTATCATAAAGGACTTGCTCATTCACCAAAGCAGGCTAGACAATTCATAACCCATGGTCATATACAGGTAAATGGTAAAAGGGTGACTGTACCTAGTTACATAGTTGGTAAAGAAGAGGAAGCAACAATAGGATATTATGAAGGGTCACCATTGAATGATGAATTACATCCTGAAAGGCCAGAAGACGAAACCAGTCCAAAAAGAATAAAAGAACAGATGAAGAAAGAAAAGGAGAAGCAGAAATATAATAGGAGGCGTTAATTATGGGTAAATGGGGCGTAGCAAACGTTTATGCATCATATAATAATGTTATAATTACTATCACGGATATTACCGGAGCAGAGACTATAAGTAAATGCACTGGCGGTATGGTTGTTAGACAAGATAAAGATCAATCTTCACCTTATGCAGCAATGGAAGCAGCGAAGAAAGCTGTAGAAGATGCTAAAGAAAAAGGTGTTACAAAACTTCATGTAAAAGTTAGAGCTCCTGGTGGAAGTAAATCACGCTCACCTGGACCAGGTTCTCAAGCTGCTATCAGAGCTTTCGCAAGATCTGGTGTTAGAATAGGAAACATTGAAGATGTCACTCCGATTCCACACGACACTACAAAACCAAAAGGTGGAAGAAGAGGAAGAAGAGTTTAAAATATCTAAAAGGGTTAGGAGAGATTATGGATATCGAAATTAGAGAACTTCAAGATAGAAAAGCTGAATTACTTCTATCAAACACTAATCCACCGTTAGCAAATGCACTTAGAAGAGTACTAATAGCAGATGTACCAAAATTGGCGATTGAAGATGTTGAATTCCATCTTGGGACCATTGGAGCAGAAGATAGTGATAAAGAGTACGAAAGTCAAACTCCTTTGTTCGATGAGATATTAGCACATAGATTGGGCATGATTCCTATTCCTACCGATTTGGAATTGTTCAATTACAGGGATGAATGTGATGAATGTGATGGAGAAGGTTGTCCGAATTGTACAGTTATATATAGTTTGAATAAAAAAGGACCTTGTACCGTATATTCCGGAGATCTTGTGCCAGTAGGAGAAACCGACCTAAGGGTTGTAGATGATTTGATACCGATCGTTAAACTCACTGAAGAACAAGCTTTATTGATCTATGCAACAGCTGAGCTTGGAACTGCAAAAGAACATGCTAAATGGCAGCCTACTAGTGGTGTAGGTTACAAGTACTACCCTCAGATAGATATAAAACATGATAAGTGCGACATGTGTGAAGATTGTATCGAATCATGTCCTGTAGATATATTAGAGGTTAAAGATGGCAAGATAAATGTTACAGATGTAGAAGAATGTAAGATGTGCAATGCATGTGTTGACACCTGTGAATTCAATGCTATCGATGTAAGTGGACGTGAGGACAAAATAATATTGAATTTTGAAACTGATGGATCGTTGACAACTGAAGATACACTGAAGAAGGGTTTAGAAGTCTTACTGGAAAAGTTTGATCACGTAATTGATATGGCAGATGAGATTTAGATAAAAACCACTTAATTTTTACATTAAATTTAATTACTAATTGAAGATTTGTTTAAGCGGATATCCGTAGGAATAAAATACATCTACCTTTATTCGCTTTTATATTTGATTTTCTACCAGCGAGTGGCAATCGGGAGCAAAGCACCCAAAGCACTCTCGAAATTCGCATACGTTCATTTCTGCGAGTGGCGTGGAAACAATTTCCACTAACACGCAAGTTTCATTCGCTTACGCTCACTCCAACTTGCGAGGGTCCGTCAGAAGCAAAAAGCTTCTAACTCACCCTCGTTTATTCACTCGCATGGCTTGTTCATAAAGCGAGGGTAGCAGAGGAATAGAATGTTCCTCATTCCCCCTCCCTTTATCCGCTCAATTCTTTCGCTCCTAAAGCGAGGGTAGCCAAGCATGGCCAACGGCGCAGCGTTGAGGGCGCTGTCCTGTAGAGGTCCGAGGGTTCAAATCCCTTCCCTCGCA
>JBKHIX010000108.1:0-6135 GCA_046538435.1 Thermoplasmata archaeon
TATCCCAGACCTGACACCACCTATAACTCCCAATATCGGTAAAAAAATAGATGATCTAGACGTGATCTTCAAACCAGAGTACCTGATGCCCAGTGGTTCCTTCAAGGACAGAGGTACATACGTGACGATGGCTAAATTGAAAGAAGAAGGAATTAAGGAAGTCAGTCTAGATTCATCTGGTAATGCAGCTATAAGTCTTGCATTGTATAGTAAGACTGAAGGTATCGAAACACATATTTTCGTTTCGGAAAATATATCTAAAAAGAAAATGAAGATACTTTCCATGCTGGACCCGATCATCCATAAAGTCTCAGGTGGTAGTCTGGAGGTCCACGAAAAAGCGGAAGAATTCGATAAAGGCACTTACGTTTCACACTGGTACAATCCTTTCTTTTTGGAAGGTACCAAGATAACAGCCTACGAAGTCGGAGAAAAGATGGAAATAGATCAAGTTATAGTACCAACAGGGAGCGGTACTATGTTTTTAGGATTGTATAAAGGATTCAAAGAACTCTATGAGTTTGGTATAATCGATAACATCCCAAGGATGACATCCGTTGAGGCAAAAGGTTTCGAGAATCTAAAAGAAAGGTGTGAGGAAAAAAGCAAGCTATCTGAAGGAATCGAGATAATCGATCCTCCCAGGAAGGATCAGATGAAATCTGTGCTGAAAGATACTGGTGGAAGATCACTATCCGTTGATGATGAAGAGATCGAAAAAGGTCAAAAAGAGTTGATTGATATGGGATTCCTGGTCGAATCTACCTCTGCTACCGCTTATGCTGCCTTTAAAAAACTAAATGAAGATGATGAATTTGAAGAAAATGAGAAGATATTGATCCCTCTGACAGGTTCAATTTTCAAGTATCTCTGAATCACGCCAATTCTTCTTTCAACGATTCTGTATCCCTCAGTTTTTCTACAGTTCTAACGATATCTTCTAGAGTATTGTATGGAGATATACCTATCCTCACAACTCCGCCTTCTTCCTGAAGTCCGAGTACTTCTATCAGTCGAGTGGCGTAAAAATCCCCATCCCAAACGAATATACCTCTATCACCAAGGTATGAAGCTATCTGTTCAGGACTGTATCTGCTGTGGGTGAACGAGACAGTAGAGGTACACTTTACAGATCTTGATGGCCTGTACAGTTTTATTTCAGGTATCTCTGATAAACCTTCTACCAATCTTTCAGTCAAGGTCTCTTCGTACTTCTCAAACAAACTCAACCCTGCTAAGATGTTCTTTCTCCTTTCTGAAGCATCAACAGGTGCATCGATTTCTATCTGAGTCGAGAATTTTTCTCCAGTATCAGCGATGAACTTTACTGCCTCTTTAGCTCCAGCTATACCTTCATGGTTGAGAGTCCCGGTCTCAAATTTATTAGGAGGTGTTTTCTTCTGAGGTCTTACTTTTAGAGTATCGAGTTCAGCCATTATCTCCTTCTTCGCGTACATTATACCTATATGTGGACCGAAGAATTTGTATGCGGAGCAGAGTAAGAAATCCGTATCTATGTCTTTCACATCGATGGGAAAATGAGCAGCATAATGTACCGCATCTATAACTGTATATGCTCCCACTTCATGCGATTCTTCTACTATCTTTTTGACATCAGGTACTGTACCAACAGCGTTGGAACCATAGGTAACAGCGACCAACTTTGTGCTTTCATCTATTTTAGAATAGAAGTCGTCCATATCCAAGGTAAGATCATCGGTATCGACCTTGACTTCCTCTACCACGATACCTTCAGATTCCAACTCCGCCCAAGGAGACCTGTTTCCAGCATGATCCAGTTGAGTTATGAGTATTTTATCCCCTGATTCTAATTCCTTTTTGATCGCTTGTGCTAACATGAAATTTAATGTTGTCATGTTCGCACCGAAGATCACTTCTTCACAGGAACAATTGAAGAAATCAGCGAATACTTTTCTAGTCTCCAAAATAAGCTCGTCAGTTTCTTCGCTGGTCTTGAACTGGCCATGAATATTTGCGTTAGAATTGATCAAGTAATCTTCCATAGCATCAATAACACGTTTTGGAACCTGATACCCACCAGGTCCATCAAGATAAGCTATCGGATTTCCGTTAACTTCATTTTCTAAAGAAGGAAACTGTTCACGGATGTATTCAGAAAAATCATGGATCCAAGGTCCTTTTCGGCTCATGGAATTTTCTATGATTTGTCTTTATTTAGAATTTGTTAAATCAAGCCTTGAATTTTTCAATATCTAGATTGGTCAACCTGTCCAATATTATATATAAAAAAACTATCACTAAGAAAAATGATAACCGTGATGCCCTTCCAATATCTATTACCCTGATAAAGGATGACGAAAATTCTAAAGAAATCGTTGATTTAATTTTATCTTTTTTGACTTTGATTCTTAATATTTTTACTTTTATTTTAATTTATAGGAGTCTTATTTATAATTTATACTTACGGAGATGGAAAAATGAATGAAAATATCATCGATGGAAACATAAAGAGATACAGGAAAACGATGACTCCAGATGAGTTGAAACAGGGATTACAAATATCTGAAAGGATGAGGAAAAATGTAGAGAAAGGCAGAAGAGAAATAAAGAAGATCTTGGAAAAAGAGAGTTGAAAAAAAGCCATAATAACTGGACCCTGCTCGATACACGATATAGAAGAAGCAAAGGACTACGCTGATAAGGTGAAAAGACTATCCGAAAAGGTAGAGGATGAACTTTTACTGGTGATGAGGGTATACTTAGAGAAGCCCAGGACCACAGTTGGTTGGAAAGGTCTGATCAATGATCCTCATCTCAATGGTTCGTACGATATAAATGCGGGTTTGAGGAAAGCTAGAGAGTTACTGACTTACACAGCTGAGATAGGTGTGCCCACGGGAACAGAGTTTCTCGGTTCCGTTACCCCACAATACATAGACGATCTGATATCTTGGGTGGCCATAGGAGCTCGAACCACCGAATCACAGCCGCATCGAGAGATGGCTTCTGGTCTTTCTGTACCGGTCGGTTTCAAAAACGACACCAAGGGAAACGTTGAGATAGCTATAAACGGTATCAAAGCAGCTCGACACCCACATTCTTTTAGAGGTATAAATCGAGACGGTGAGATATGCATCGTGGATACGACGGGAAACGATCACTGTCACGTTGTCCTGAGAGGAGGAAAAAACGGGAACGGATACGCTCCCAATTACGATTCCGTATCGATAGAGAGGACTTTGGATCTACTTAGAAACGAAGATCTTCCGGAAAATATAGTAGTGGACTGCAGCCACGGAAATTCAGGTAAAGACCACGAAAAACAGCCTCAAGTCTTCAGACATGTTGTACAACAGATGAAGGATGGTAACGAAAGCATAATCGGCTTCATGCTTGAATCGAACCTGAACGAGGGAAACCAATCACTGTCTAAAGATCCAAGCGAGTTGAAAAGAGGAGTGTCTATCACCGATGCATGCATAGGGTGGGAAACCACGGAAGAGCTGATCTTAGATGCCTACGAGGAATTGGGGGATCGAACTCGATGAGAGAAATGAGCCCAATATCCCCTAAAGATTTATATACTGTGTCAATAAGTAGCACACCTAGTGATCGTGATGCCCTGCCAATACGAGCTACCCGGATAATAGATAGTGATAACCACGATTTTCAGGTATATAGAGATCTATTTTTGAGAGCCTTGAACGATAATCAGATCTTTCTTCTGAAAAATATCGATGGTGAAAACAGATCACTGAATAGTTTTCTTAGAGAGATAACTCGGGATTCTGACAGGTCTCTGTCGACATTGAAATTGAATGCTAGGATATTGAAGGACCTCAGATTGATCACCTATGGTAGTAGAAAGGATCCACAGTCTGTAGAGCTTACCGAACACGGTGAAGTTGTCCTCGAATTCTTACAAAAGAGGGTGGAGTCATGAGTGAAAATATCGAGATCGGAAAAAAAATCACCGATCGTTTGACCGATATGGTTGATGATCTCTCTCCCTATAGAACCGTAGTTATCACGGACAGCACAGTAGAAGATCTGTGGCTAAACGATATCCTGTCATTGATCGACGCAGAAACCGTGACGATACCCGAAGGAGAAGAGAACAAATCGTTAGAACATGTAAAGAACATCTGGAGTAAACTACTCGAGATGGGTTTCACTAGAAAGTCATTGGTGATCGCTTTGGGAGGTGGCATGATAACGGACATATCTGCCTTCATCTCATCGACTTTTAAAAGAGGGACCAAGTTAGGACTGATTCCTACCACATTGCTAGCCCAGGTGGACGCATCTATCGGAGGAAAAACAGGTATCAATTTTAAGGGAAAAAACATGATCGGGACCTTTTACGAGCCAGATCTCATCCTTATCGATCCCGTTTTCATGGAGACTCTACCCGAAGAAGAGATCAAAAACGGATTCGGTGAAGTCATCAAATACGCGCTTCTGTCAGGAGATATATATGATATTTTACAGGAAAACGATGAGAGAACAGATGTAGAATTGATCCGAAGATGTGTAAAGTTCAAGACCAAGATAGTTCGAGAGGATCTAAGAGAAACGGATATAAGAAGGATCCTGAACCTCGGACATACCGTCGCCCACGGGATAGAAAAACTTTCCAACTATGAGATAAAGCATGGTGAAGCCGTCTCTATAGGACTCATGGTCAACTCTTTGATCGCTGAAGATATGTACGGTTTCGATCCCTCTCTAACTAAGGAGATGTTAGATAGGTACGACCTACCTCGTCAGCACGATCTTCTTCCAAAAGAGATATTGGAGTCCATGCGCGACGACAAAAAAAACTGGTTCGACGAGATAGTGATGATACTTCCAAAAAATATCGGAGAGGTCGAGGTAAAACGAGTGAAAGATGAACTCATCTTGAACGGTCTAAGAAGGACCCATAGGAGTGCTTGAGATGACTGAGATAATCGGCACAACGTTTGTCGATGATACCAAGGAATTCGTAGAGATAGTTAAAAATTCGGAGAACGGATTATTCGAATTAAGAGTCGATGCTCTAGAAGACTACGATGTGGAAGATCTAATTGATATCAAAGAGAGATCGATCATCACCGTGAGGCGGAAAAAGGAAGGCGGTATCAAGAAAATACCGGATGATGAAAGGTTGAAGATGTTCAAGGAGTTTTTGGCCATCGAACCCTCATTTATAGATATAGAATTCAGATCAAAGATACTCGATGAAGTTTTAGATCTTACAAAAGATACACCCACGAAATCGATACTATCCTACCACGATCTTGAAAAGACACCAGATCTTCATCGGTTAGATCATATTTACGAAAAGATGGATGATAAGGATCCAGATCTGATAAAGATAGTCACCTTTTGTAATACTCCTAAAGATAATTCCAAGATCTTTAGATTCATTCTAGATAGATCCAACCTGACCTCTTTTTGTATGGGCAGGGAAGGAACGATAAGCAGAATATTCAGTCTAAAATATTGTCCGGTAACCTACGGGAGCCTATCTCCATCGAAGACCGCTCCGGGTCAGTTATCGATGAAAGAGCTCAAATGTATCAAGAGGGTGTTATCTTATGGATAAAGATATCTACGGCTTGGTCGGAGATCCGATCCAACATTCTTTGAGTCCCGATATCCATAATGCGCTTTTTGACCAACACGATATCGATGCAGAATACAGATTGTTCGAGGTGAACGAATTGACTCCGATTATAAAAAAGCTGAAATATGGAAAGATAAAAGGTGTGAATGTTACCAAGCCCTACAAGATCGAGATATTAGATCATCTGGACGAGTTAGAAGAAAAAGTAAAGGAGATAGGAAGTTCGAATACGATATCTCAACACGATGGGGAGATCAAAGGATATAATACCGATGGGATCGGAGCCAAAGAAACGTTAGAAAGATTCGGTGAGATAAAGAACAAGAGGATCTTACAGCTCAGTGCCGGTGGGGCGGGAAAAGCTATCGCATACGAACTGGCGAAGTCCTCAGAAGTTATCGTGCTCAACCGGACCTTAGAAAAAGCAAAGAGTTTAGAAAGGTTCGGAGTAGAAGTAAAAGAACTTGAACAGGAGACGTTGAAAAGAGAGTTAGAAAGGGCGGATGTTCTGATAAACGCTACCTCTGTCGGTATGAATGAAG
>JBKHIX010000109.1:0-6054 GCA_046538435.1 Thermoplasmata archaeon
CATTTTATCACCACTGTTACATACCCTCTATTTATTAAGTTTTCTTGAAGGGGATAAGTGAAAGTGTGTAAAAGTCAAAATTTCTAGTATAATATACTCGATAAGTATAATATACTAATTTTTTAGCTGTAGGTGAAATTGGAATTTTACACATCAAACAGTACCTTTATCTCACCTTTAGGATCGACTTTTATATCGTGATATGAAACTCCCTTTACAGCGGTATCCATATCATGCTTGTTTAGGTCCATTTCCTCGCCTTTAGCTATCACTTTTAATTCAAGTTCTTCGTTCTTTTTTATATTCACATCGAAATCGCAGAAAAGATAACTTTTCACTTCGAATAGATAGATTAGTTCTGATAGAAATTTGACTATCAATGTTTCCAAGTTATCTTCTTTGATCTCTATTTCTTCTTCTATGATACAATCTACTTTATCCAGGTCAGTAATTATACTGTACAGACCCTTACCTGCTTCAGAGAAAGCTTCCTCTATATTAGGTCCCCAGGCATTTATACCCACGTCTGCTGTATGTTCGAATTGTTCAAACGGCATATCTAATTCACTTTACTGATAACAGATCTGTATCTAATTCTTCATCTCTCTCTCTTGTCATATGTAGTTCGTTGAATACAAGCATGGTAATTTCATTCACATTGAACACAGTACCATCCTCGAGGTGTCCTCCGTGAACCTGATGATTTTCATCTGCCAATTGAGCATGCATGTGTATACTTCCTTCCTCTGTTATACTTCCGTGTACAGATACCAGTTCCATAGGTTCGTTGTATTCTTTGAATTCGTACTCGCCTGTTTCCATGTTATAAAATCCCAGTGAAAAATCCTTGAGCATACCGATGGCTGTTACAACGACTGCCGATTTTTGCTCGATCTCTGACATTATCTTTTCTAAAGACTCAAAAAATCCTTCTTTATGATCCAATTTGGCGACTAAAATATTTCCTTCTATCTCGTATTCCATTTTATTACCCCTTCTTAAATTTCCTATAAAACTATCAACCTTAAACTTTTGGTCATCCTTTCAAAGGTCGCGCATCTATCTCCAATTCACTTTGTACGATATCTGCAAATTCCTTCGCACTTCCATGTACTGTTAATACTTGGTCTGGATCACAGCCCTCAACAAATTCTAACAGCTCATCGAAACCTGCATGATCAGAAAAAGGAAATTGTGCGTCGATGTCCATGGAATTATAGTACGGATAGAAAGCACACCATCCAGATAGATATGCTATAGATCCGTTTCTTCTTTTAGCGGTCTTAACAATTTCTCCAGCAGGCTTCTTGAGCTCTTTTGGAGGTACGACTGCTGTGAAATCATATATATCTCTTCGATCCCATATCTTGTATTCCAAGCCCATATCATACATATTGTAGACTTCACATATCTCAGCTACATCTTCAGTAGTGTATGGGGTATAGCCCAGATCATTCAATAGAGCGATGGTCTCCTGAGCTTTACCGAACTGATATCCCCCGAAAACCACGGGTCCATCTTCCAATTGATGTTCTGTCCATGCCAGGATATCTTGGGTCACTATGTCTTTTTTAGGAAGCCTGTAATCCTTTTTTCCATAAGTCGTTTCTATAATCAAGGTGCTGCAGTTGTAAGGAACAGCTCTTTTACATGTTTTCCCACCGTATGGGTTGAAATCTCCAGTATAAAGAACGTCCTCCACTTTTACCATGGCAGAGCCGAGGACATGACCTGCGGGGTAAAGTATGATATCTAAACCTCCTATCTTTTTTGGTGTGCCATATATTAAACTTTTACCTCTCTTTTCACCTTTTCTTACCCCTAAAACATCCAAAGTAGGGGGTGTCATATGTGCATCTTTGACGAGGTGATCAAGGTGACCGTGAGTAACGACTCCTATATCGGTTTGGCGGCTCGGATCTAGAATGACTTTACTTCCATTTTCCTTTAAACAAATACCACTTTCGTATGTAACTTCCATATGATTAATCCTCTTTCTTATATTCAAAACTGTATCTTATAGGTATCCTTCTTCGGATAGTGGTCCAATAAGGACATTCGGTACATTTGTATCCAAGAGTTACAGAACCACCGAATATGGTTTCATTTTTTGTAAGATTGAGTTTTCCACCGCAAACTGGACATTTGCCTGAAAACTTCTTTTTCTTTTTTCCTTCGCGTGTATAAATTATAGTATTGATATAAGAAGAAGTTACTGCTATCTTCCTAAGTCTTTCACTGCTCACGGTGTAATCTTTGTCTATATTTTTTAATTGTTTAATTACAAGTTTCCTGAGTTTATTCAGAGAATTGATGCCCTTCATCCTTCTCATAACGTACCTGAGTGCATCCTCTATTTCATCATCATCAGGAATGGAATAGGGCATCGTGTGTATATATAAAGAGGTTTACTTAATTTTATCTATTTAGTACGCTCGTACATCTTTACGCAGCTTTCCACTGCATCTCTTGCCCTTTCGATCCTCTCTTCAGCCTGCATCCTGGTCATTCCAGGACCCGTTATTCCAAGACTTACTGGTTTATCGAACTCTAGGGAGAGGTCTGTAATCTTTCGGGCTGCGTGAGACATAACATGTTCGTCATGATTCGTCTCCCCTTTAATTACAACACCAAGAGTAACAACTCCGTCTATATCGTCTTTCTGGAGTAGTTGTTTGATAGCCAAAGGCATATCGAAAACTCCAGGTACGTGCATCACCTCTTCAACATCTGCACCCAAGAATTTAGCGTGTTCTTTCGCTCTTTCGAGCATCATCATCGTAATGTCGTAGTTGAATTCCGAAACTACAATCCCTATTTTCATATCTTTTACCATCTATATCAGCTCCTTAAAGGTCCTACATCAGGGTGGCCTTCTCTTTCACCCTTGCCAGCCATCCTTTGAAGGCGTTCTGGCCTGAACAGTAGATCATAAACATTTACTGCATGCTCTCTAGCTCGTTTATCAGCTAGTTCAGCTAAGCCTTCATCCGTATCCGCCTCATCTTCGTGGACGAACACTTCTATCACATGAGTATCGTGTTTTAGTTCTACATCCAATAAAGCTCTAGAAGCCTGGTCCGCACACTGTTTGTCGATCGGTTCTGGTCCAGGCATACCTAAAGCCATCACTATATCGCATCCGGATTTAATTAATTTTTGACAGGCGATAGCTAGATCTTTGATCCCTGGAACTGTGTACCTTTCTATGGTGTAGCCAGTTCCAGTTTTGGAGAGTTCATCGACTGCACTCTCGTACATGTCATATCGAGCGAAGGTTGTGTCTGCGATGCCGATTTTTTTCATTGTTCCTCCACCTTCTCCAACTCTTTCTTCATACTATACCAATCTATTATCTTCCTTATAATTTTTCTAGTTCCGTCTAGATCATAATCATGGTGTGAAAGTCTTTTGACTTCTATATCATCCATGTTTCTTATGGTCAGTTCTCTCTTCAATTTTTCTTCCTCATGTCTTTGATCGTAACCTAAAGCTATGATGTCAGGATCCACCTCTTCCACAGTATCGTACGGATCTCCAGTTCCTCCCACGATAGCTTCATCGACTGGTTTGAGAGCCCCTACCATCTCTCTTCTTACTTCATCACTCATGAGGGGTTCGTGTTTATGTTCTCTGACTGTCTCATCGCAGGCAATAATCACAACTAATCTATCTCCCAAGGATTTTGCTTCCTGGAGATAGTGTAGATGACCAAGATGTAAAAGGTCGAAAGTACCTGCAGCCATGACAGTCGTTTCACTCATCCATATCCTCCAATGCTTCTTCTATATCTTTTCCTTCTACCAAAGGTATGTCGTGTTTTTTACCGTATTCCCTCGCCTCGTCTTCTGACATGCTCCCTCCATCGGAGGATAGCATCTCACATATCGTCATGCTTGGGAATACGTCTGTGAGAGTGAGTAAAGCTGTTGTGAGTTCTGTGTGTCCTTCTCTGTTCTTGGTTAGGCCTTCAGTAGCGTTCAGTAGGAAGACATGACCGGGTGTTCTGAATTCATCTCCAAACATCTCTTTTGCTTTGTCTGGATCAACGTCTTTTATTTCTTCTCCAAGTTCTGCGAATCGTTTTATCGTAAGAGCTCGGTCTATATCTGTGATACCTGTGCATGTATCTCTGTGATTTATCGTTAAAGAAAAGGTTGACTTTTCATCGTAGGGTATATCATCAGCTTCCATATGTCCTAGTATAGAATACTCCTCAACAGAATGATCGAAAAGATCGTGAAGTAAGGGAAGATCTAGTTTCTTCCATGTATCTGGATGTATGGTTACGCAGATCAATCCTCCCGCATCTCTTCTGAGTCTTCTTACTTTGCTTGGAGTGATCGTTATCGATGGTGTGACCAGGTCCGTTTCTTCCTCCCTACCTTCTTTGTCAAACACCATCAAGAATCCGCCGTTTTCAAGCTGTTCTATAGCTTGAGCAACTTCTTTTTTCATCGAGTGTTCATTATTATGGTTTATAATAGACTTTTGGTTTTTTAGCGACCGAAGACCGAAAAAAAAAATAAGAGTTAATTATATTATTAACTTGTATTCATACTTACTTGTGAGGGATTTATGGATAATTTAGAGAGTGAGAATATATGAGATTTGATCGAAAAATAACTTTAGTAGTATTGATTTTATTGATACTGAATGGAATAGCAACTGTTTCTTCTATAGGGTCGGCAGATAATGAAAATAATAATCAATATTCATTGACAATCAACATTTCACCTGAACATATGAAAAATGAAGTAAGGGTGACACCTGAATTGGGAACTCATTATTATAACGAGAGTGAACAGGTAACAGTTGAATTCCAGTTTGTAGTTGTTGATGATAAATGGTATTTCGATGGATGGACCGGTGATGTTCCAGATGAACAGAAAGATAAAAGAGAATTGAATTTGACTATGGACCAAGATAGAGAGGTTACCTTGAATTTCGATGCATTGGAGGTTAAAATAAACAGCACTAGTGGTGGACGGGTAATCACTCCAGGAGAAGGTGAATTTGAGTTTGGACCTATGCATCCAGTTGATTTAGAAGCCGTACCATACGAAGGGTATAAATTTACTAGATGGACAGGAGCTACTGATCTTTTAACAGATCCAAACGATACCTATGCTAACCAAACTCATTTTTACATGGGTAAAAACATTAACTTAACAGCAAATTTTGTAAAGTTATATAAATTGAAGATAGTACAGGAAGGGAATGGAACAGTCAAGGTAAACGGTACAGAAGTAGAACAGTGCTGGGGCGACACATTCGAAAAGGGTACGATGGTACACCTTGAGGCAGTTCCGGAAGAAGGCTACAAATTTGTCGGTTGGAGCAGTGACCATGGAAATGAAACGATTATAAATATAACCATGGATGAGGATAGGAGGATAACTACTGAATTTAAGGAGATTAAGGATGATGATGGTGCAGATGATGGAACTCCTGGATTTACATGTTCCTTACTTTTAGTTGGAATCTGTTTAGCAGTTTTGATATACCGTAAAAAACATAATTGAAGAATACAGCCTTATTTTCCTCTTCTCGAAACATAATTTATTTATTTAGAAGATATATAGGGATAGTAAAGAGTCGTGTGAACATGCTTGATGACATAGAGAAGATGAGGGAAATAGACAAAGATGGGATGCTTGAAGTGCTGGAGAATTTTCCAGAGCAGATCGAGGAAGTAGTAGAGGGACTCGACTTGAATCTACTGCCATTTCAACCCGAAGAGATAGTAGTAGCAGGGATGGGTGGTTCTGGAATCGTGGGAGATATACTGAAAAGTTTCTTAGCAAACAGGATCAAGATCCCTATATACGTGAATAAAGATTACAATCTACCTTCTTTTGTTGATGAAAATACGTTACTTTTTGTAGTTTCATATTCAGGAAATACCGAAGAAACTTTGAACGCTGCTAGAGAAGGGATGAAAAGAAAAGCTAAGGTCGTTGGTATCAGCTCTGACGGTGAGTTGGAATCCCTCTGTAAGGAGAGAGGAGTCGTTTTCATCCAGGCACCTAAAGGATACCATCCAAGGGCAGC
>JBKHIX010000110.1:0-5919 GCA_046538435.1 Thermoplasmata archaeon
TAATCAGTTCTTTTGAAGGTATGTACTTTGTCTTATTAAATATCGGTATAGTGATCCTAGCAGTAGCTTTAGTTATGATATATTCCCTTACATCTCTTATATTGAAAGGACGGAGTTGATTGAGATATGGATGAGATAGAAATGTATCAAGTCGATGCATTTATTGGTGACATCCTCCTCTCCCTAAAGGAAGAGGTCTTAGCCCTGAATGGAGATAAGGAATAAGCAGAACTGACCGTTCACCGTACCAAGATGTTTAAAAATCACTACAGGGGATTGAGAGTGGGGAATAAAATATTCGCGTGCATCCGTACTGACTATTATTATCTCTCATGAAAGGATCATGATTAATTTTGAAAGCAATCGTTAATACATTGTCTATAGTAGACATTTTTTTGAGATTATTTGATATAAGTATATAAAAGGAAATATCCAGAGATTTTTTACAATTGTATGATGGTGCAAGTGTTTGAGACTTGTTAATTTATTCGGCTTTACTTTTCATTCTCGAATAAAGGGGTTTTGAGAAGACTAACCGAAGACAATTAGACAAAATTAGATTATTTCTAAGGAGCTTTAGACTCAAACCTTCAATTTTTCTGACAACTTAGAAATTTCTTTCCTAATAGAGGCTGGTTCAAGGAAGAATTAGATATCTTTTCCAATAGTAGGAAAAGTAGTCAACCAGGATTTAGTTTTCTACAGACCTGTAAAGGCGATAGTCCGGCAAGTTTTCCAGTATTGAATTCACGTTGATTCAAGGTATGAAACAGATTAGAGGCCCAATTTTTCAAACCTTCTAACGTTTTGAAAGACTTAGCTTGATAGGCGAAATCATCGATATAAGAGTAAAGCTGCTCCATGACATTATTGGTTTCTGGTGTCATGTTTTTCTCAAGCAGTTTTCTGTTCTTTTTGTATTTATCTTTCAAATGTTCCATGGCTTTTTCAGATGTGCTGGTAAGTCCCTTTTCCAACATTTTTTCTAATTTTTTCAAAAGATTAGTCGATCGCACTGCATTTTTAGCCATGATCAATTTTTTACCAGTTTCATAGAATAAATTATCTAGTCTTGGTACTTTATCAAAAGTACCAAATTTATCTAGATAGATTCTAGATAGGTTTTTCAGCTGATGATAAACACAGAAAGAGTGTTGTTTTTCAGGCAGAACACTGTTCACAGCATTGATGATAGCGGATTCTTCATCAGAAACTATCTTTTTGATATTTTCTCCACCTAATCTTTCTTTTATCCTTGAGAATAGTGGTATCAATGCAAAATAAGGTGGTTTTGGATCAGTGATTTGAAAATCTAGGATTACTTTATCAGAAGTAGCGGCTACGTAAATCACTTTGTGTCTCAATTTTTTCCATTTTTTTTCGTCTAACTCTTTTCCTAGTTTCTTTTCTACATACTTTTTCCAACCATCTTTGATCCAATATCCATCACAGTAGATCGTTCCATCAAATTGGACATCAGTGTTTCTCAGCTTTTCGAGAGAAGCTTTACCTTTTTGCTGATCATATCTCCATAATGTAGCTGGACAAGCTGCTCTGGCCTTTTCATTCAGATCCCCGACCATTATTTCTCCTGTTTTCTGAGTGTTGAATAAGCTATTTTTCGCTTCATATCGAGTATAATAGAGTTTATCTAAATATTCATCACTGTAATTATTACTACCAGTGACTCCAACAATATTATCAGAGTAATATTCAGTGCATCCATCGTTACTGCACTCCCAGTATTTGACTGGTATCTCTAATATACCATAACTGGATATTACATAACGTTCATCAGTTTTGTTCACATTTAGCTTAGCTCCACATTTCTTACAGCAGGTTGGGCTTTTTACACTGAACAACGTTACTAGATCACCATCGGAATTGACCTTTGGTAGTTTTTTCACTACTTTACCATCTTTGACGCGTCTAGCTTTCCTTTTGTTTATCTCGACATTTCCCTTAACCATCCAATAACCCAAATATACATAGAATCATCATTTAAAAATATTATCTAAATGAGCATGCCTGGAGTGGGTTATTGGATGTCAAAAAGACATTTCTCCAGACATGCTCACTAAACCATATAAATCCCTGTTTTATCTACTTTTCCGAACATAATAAAAAGTCTCAAGTGTTTAATAGCAATATTCAAATAAAAAAAACACATAACTTACTCAATTTCATGTGATATGATGGAAGCGAGGGTTAACAGAAACACGAAATTAAGAATTTTGAAAGTGATGGCATTTTTAGTAGTATTTTTGATGGTTGGAGTATCGTTTAATGCAGTTATAGTTGAAGCTGATGGAACTCAAAACGATAATCTTGATGATGATGGGTTATCTGTAGCTCAAGAGGAAACAAATAATAAATCATATACCAAAAGTTTTGACAAACTCACGGAAGCAAAAAGTTTAGAACCACCTTCTGGTCCATCATTGAATATAACTAACACTACCACCGTAAGTGTGAGTATGAAATGGAATATAATCCTAAATGCCGATTATTATGAGTTATATAGAAAAAAAGAGGGTTTAGAAAATTTTTCAAAGATAGATAATATTTCGAATAATAATATGACGGAAACGGGGTTGATACCTTATAAAGACGAGCAAAGGGAAAGTGATAATTACTATATTGAGCACGATACTCAATATACTTATTATGTAAAAGCGATAAATAGTAAAGGTTCAGCTAAGAGCAATGAAGAGAGTATAGTAACAGATAAGCAAGGAGGCATAAGCAATCTCACAATATCTGATGTCACTAATGATGGTCTTACTTTGAAATGGGATGGTGAATTAGAGGCTGATGATCATACGGATAAATATGTTATATATAGAAAAAAGGAGGATAATGAGTTTCAATGTATAAAGGACGATTGGTCTATATCAAGATATACTGATTATGATCTTGAACCTAATACTTACTATGAATATTATGTTGAAAAACATGTAAATGAAACATGTTTTAATACTACTCACAAATGTAATACAACAACAAACGAGCTTCCCCCTTTACCAGGTCCTGTCGATTTGGAGGGTACTATGGTTGAAGATCTCAAAGTCCAGTTGGAATGGAATTATATTTCTGGGCTGAGGAGTATTATTACAGAGTTTAAAGTAGGATAAAATATGAAAATGATTTTGGTATATTGGTAGATGGTATAGAGTCAGAATCATACACCACTGGTGGACTGAAAGAAGGAAAAACTTACGAATTTTATGTTACTATCTACGATCCAGATACAGACAGGGAAGGTCCGATGAGTAACATCGTGTCAATAACAACCGATTCTGAATGGCCCGGTCCCGGTGATCCTCCTGGTGTAGAAACTACGATGGATTCAGAGAACGATGATGGTTCAATAAACATGGAATCAGGGACAGATGGTGATCCCATAAATGAGGAAACAGTAACTGGTAGTAATTTCATAAAGCAGGTTTGGGATACTGACAAGCTAGACTACATAGGTGCGACTAGTAGGATCAAAGCCATGGTTTCGATAAAGTCAGAAGAGGATCCATTTGATATAAAATTATCACTAAAATATCTTGATAACGATGATTGGAAAACAGTAAGTGAAGAAACTGCCGAGATTGATGCTGATTTTGATTATGAAAAAGTTATCAAAGATTTTACACTTACATCGGATTCATATTATAACAATGATAGATACAGAAATAAAAAATGGAGATTGGTTATCGATAACGCTGGTGAAATAGAAAAAGAATTTGAGATAGAAAATATACCCGAGATAAAAATAACTAAATGTTCAGATCCATATGATCCAGATACAGATAGTGATGGGTTAGATGATAATGAAGAGTTACTTGAAGGTACTGAAATATTAAATCCAGACACAGATGGAGATACCCTCAGTGATGGGTTAGAAGTGAATGGATGGACCAGTATAGTCGATGGAGAAAGCGAAAGGTTCACTTCCAATCCTCTAAAAAATATAGACCTAGATGGAGACGGATATAATGATGTAGAAGAGTACAACTACGGAACAGACCCCCACAATAGCGATACAGACGAGGATGGATTGGAGGATGATGTAGAAATAGAGGGATGGCATATAAGATATAAAGCTAACTACGATTTCGGGATTCAAGGATCTGATGATGATAATATGATGAAAGTCGAATCATCCCCACTTTGGACTGATACGGATAATGATGGTCTGGATGATCTTCAGGAATATACAAACGGTACGCATCCTGCAAACTCTGATTCGGATTGGGACGGATTGGATGATTTGCAGGAGATAGAAAACTACGGAACCAATCCCGTTGACTATGATACAGATGGAGATGGTGTGTATGATGAAATCGAGTGTACTGATAGTGGTGAGGTTAAATACCTTGGAGAGATAATAAGCAATGAAGGTTTAGATCCAGTAGATCCAGATACAGATAATGATGGTATAATCGATGGTAAGGAGAAATACGGGTATAATATTACTTATTTCACCGGATTAGGAAATAATACTGAGAAAAATAGGACCATAAATAATTCCGACCCATTGACAGCATATAAATACGATAATGGGACTTGGATAGACACGGATAGAGATGGGATTATTGATGCTATCGAGCAGAACTATAGTCTGGTTATGGACTCAATATTTGATGATGTAGAAGGTATCAATGATACAAGGATGTTCTACATGTATCATGTCTCTCAGGGTAATGAAGAAATACTCCAATTGCACTTCAACCCTTATATAACCGATATGATGAAACCGTATTCGCTGGAATTCAAAGTGAGGAATGATTTTAATGGAGGAGATCCTGAAGGGGATGTAGAGATGCGAATATTTGACAGCTCTGGAATAGATTATGTGAAGATAACTAACGAGGATCAAGATAATTCAAAGATCATCGATGGAAGCGAATTACATAATGAAGGAGAATTTTATGTATTATATGAGTCGATAGATATTGATGGGTCAGATGATTACTGGTTAGATGGCTGGGATATTAGAGTGAAAGTAGTCGATGAAAATGGTAATTCTTACAAACTAGAAAGACATGTGAAAAGTGAGACAGTCCAAGGTTGGCAGTACTTCACCGATTGGTTGATAGGGTATCTTCAAGAAGAAGTGGACCGAACTATGGAGATGATAGGAGAAGTGACTCAAATATTAGCTGATAGTCTTAAATACAATCTTCGATCATTGAGTAAATTACCGTTGATGGAAGAGGTTAGGATGTCAGCACAGACCATCAGAGCCATCAGGAGAAATTCGATGTCAAATTACTTTGAACTATTTCCATTCCCTACATATTATCAAGGTTCCTACGGTCTGTGTGCAGCCCTATGCTGTAAGATGGTCGCTAGATACTACGGTCACGACGCTACTATAGAGGAGATCAATAAGACGTTTAACTATAATGTGTATGAAGGTATGTATTCTGATGATGTAATTGAATATATTAATAAGACAGGATATTATGAGGATAAAATAAAAAAGAAGAAGTTTAATAAAACCTTTAACGAAATCAAAACCCAATTAAATGAACAAAAGGATCCTATAGTTGTAACTGGATTGGATGACTTCTATGAAGCGATAGGTATATCATCTGAAAGTCATGATGTGGTCATAGTAAGTTATTACGAGGATGATGGCGAAAAAGGTGTGGTTATCGCAGATTCGCACATCGCTGTAACCGGTTACACATATATGGTCTCTTGGGACTATCTTAAAGAACATCTAAAAGATAATGGTGATAAATTGATATTCACAGAAGGTAATGGGATGGCAAGCTGATAAAGAGTTGTGATATATATGGATGAAATAATTGATAAAAAATACTTGGCTCTAGCAATAGTTTTTATTTTAACCTCTACGTTGTTTATCAGTGGGTGTTTTGAATCAGAAAATCCCGAATATAAAAAGGGAAAAATTGA
>JBKHIX010000111.1:0-5901 GCA_046538435.1 Thermoplasmata archaeon
TTTAAGAACTTCATTTCAACTACTGAGGAGGAACTGGATAAAAATGAAAGTCTCCTTGATACTGTTGATAAAAATATTGTTTCAGCAGAGCATTTACCTGATGCTGTTGAGGAGATAGGACATGCACTTACCATAATGAGTACAAAGGATTTGAATAATCCCAACCGTGCTTCTGATTTGAAAGCAAAAGGTGCGATAGGTCTAATCCAGCTTAACTCAAGTTTATCTAAAGAGGAACAGGAAGAAACAGAAAAGAAAATAATGGATATCTCAGAAAAAAACGGTGAACATTCAGAAGTAAGAGTATTTGCATGGCAGATTATGATGGAGCAGATAGACGAAAGTGCCGATAAGAGCTTTTCAACTTTGCTGCCTATTGCTCTAGGTTTTGTTGCTGTAGTACTGCTTCTTGTGTACCGCACAATAATAGAGACTATAGTGAGTTTATTATCTTTGATGTTTGCAATTACATGGACATTTGGTATAGGTGTGTTGATGAGGTACAATTTCAATCCAGTTATAATAGCGGTGCCAGTACTGGTAACCGGTCTGGTTATAGATTACGGTATCCACATGGTGATGCGATATCGTGAAGAGAAAGTAAGTGGAAAAAATCCTATTTCATCCACTCAGATGGCTTTATCAACAGTTGGAGGAGCGTTAGTCCTCACTACTGTTACAACTGCTATTGGTTTTCTTTCAAATGCTTTTAGCGACATATCTATAATGCAGCATTTCGGAATATTAGCAGCGATCGGTATAACATCTAGTTTCACAGTTATGGTCATCTTTCTCCCTTCGGTCGTTCAGGTTATAGATAAATGGAGAGACAAAAGGAAAGATGAAAAAGACAGAAAGAAAAAGAAAAGCAAATTGTCGAAAAGGATGAATAATGTCGGTGAAAGAATCTCTAAAAATATGCTTACAGAACCATCCAATGCCTCTGTTAAACATCCTGCTGTGGTTTTGATCATTCTTCTTATAATAACCTCTTCAGCTATGTATGGAGTTGTCAACATCGATACCACATTTAACATAAAGGACTTCTTACCCGAAGATAGATCTCAGAGTGAAAATATTGAGTATATCACTTCTAATTATAACATAAGCAATTCTTATGCCTACATATTGACCGAAGGTAACGTAAGTTCTCCAGACTATCTTCACGCGGTCAGTGATACCATCGAAAACACAAAAGACGACCGGATGTTGATGACCAATGAAGAGCCTGCCTCAGCTATTTCTGTTTTGAAAAAATATGGGGACGCTCAATATGGAAGTGACGAGTACAATAAAACTATAGTGGATACATTTGAAAATAGTGATAAAAACGATGACCAAATACCTGAGGAAAAAGTGACTAAATTGTATGACCTTCTTTACTCTTTTGAAGAAAGTAGAAATGATATCAAAAAGGTTGTCTATAGAGAAGATGACAATTCCTATTCTGGTGCTATAATAAAAATAAAAGAGGATGAAAATAAGATAACCCAAGACATGAAGAACGCAAAAATAATGGAAAATGAACTGAAAGAGGATGCCAAACCTTTGAAGAAAGAAGATTTTACTGCTAGAGTTACCAGCGTTTCTATAGTAGGAGAAGATACCGCTCAGGAGCTCAGCGATACACAGGTCAATTCTCTAATAGCTACCGTCATAATAGTAGCTTTTCTGCTCACCATCGTCTTTTATTATCTTCACGATTCTAAAGTATTAGGGGTGATTACAACGGTTCCAGTTGCACTTGTTACTATTTGGATCGTTGGATCCATGTATGCACTAGGTGTACCATTGAATGTCTTAACTGTCAGTATAACAGCCCTGACCGTCGGAATGGGTGTAGATTACAGTATACATGTGACTCATGGATTCACTGAGAAACTGCAGAAAATAGACGATTATTTCGAGGCGATGAAGGAAACCATCCAGGGGACAGGGTCAGCACTATTCAGCTCAACAGTTACAACAATTGGAGCCTTCGGTATTTTAGCAACATCTGAGATAGGCCCCTTGTCTGAATTCGGATATATCACTGCTCTGGCTATAATATACAGTTTTTTAGCATCGGTGCTTATCCTACCTTCATGGCTTATAGTATGGGCTAAACACTCAAAATTTAATGAAAAAGGTGTAAAAGATAAGCCAGTATTAAAAAAGAAACAGTAATCAATATTTACCCCTCCTCTTTTTACTTATTGAGGTCAGACGGATGCACAAATACATAACCATGGTGGGACGCAGTTACTGGGCAACATTGAATAGTTTATGGGCGGTTCTTAAAGAAAACAAATACTCACCCGAAAAAGTCATATTATTATGTGAAGAAGACAGAAAAGATAGAGCAAAAATTTTGAAAGAGGATATTTCTAAATTATTAGAGGGTTATGAATTAGATTCATCGGTTGATATAAGATTGATGGAGAATGCTGACTTCTATCATGCTGGCGAAGAGGTCTTAGAAATTGTTGATGGATACGAAGATTTGGTCGCCCTTGATATCACAGGTGGGAGAAAAGCGTTGGTGGCTGGAGCTTTAGTTAACCCAGGGGCTCACCGATTGAAACATGTTTTCTATCTTTATTTAGACGAAATCAAAGATGCTGATAGACCATACCCCTCAATAGATTATGATAGGATGATGATCAAGGATTTTGTAGATATCTTTAGAGAATACGATGATGAAGAAATATATGAGGTGAGATGATGGAACGAGTATTAAAGAAAAATGATCTGATGATTTTATTGAATGAAATAAAACAGCAGGGAATCGAATCTTTTACAGTAAAAGAACAATTCTTCAATACTGAATTACTGCAGGTGGAAATAGAAGACAGGTATTACAATGTAAAATTGGCCAGCAGAGATGACTTTGGTCCATTTCCAGATAAGGAGAAATATTTCAATGTAGATGATCTACCAGGTTATAAAGAATACATCGAATGTCTCATATCTTCAGGTTTATTGAACTTTGATAATTGGAACAAATTCATAGACTGGCTTGAATATATGTATAAATCGGAGATCGATCCAAGTCTTTCCAGTAAATCAGTGTTCTTAAGCATAGATACCAATATGGCGTATTACAGGTTAATATCTAGAAGGTTTCCCATCGACTTAGGAGATCATATGATCCAAGCATCAGATTTTGATTATTTGTTAAGCTCTATCGTGGAAAATGAGATAGACCACAGGATCGAGAACAAGTACGATCATTCAGCATTGAAGATGATGGGGATGTATACAAAGATAGGAGACCTTAGATTTAACTTTAGAAATAGAGGGACATTAAGGACGAGAAAGGCTAAATTCGCCACTCAAGAATTGAATTATCTGAGAGGTGAGTTGAACGCTGCTAGAGTAAAAGGTCAAGCATCTAAGAGGAACTCTGAAAGGAATGATATCAGGATTGTAGAATCTTTAGAGAATTTCAGCTGGAGTAAAAATATTGATGTGGCATTGATATCTTCAGATAGAAATATGGGTAATCATGCAGAGAACTCAGAGATACCTTATTTTGTTTTGGAGATGCCGACTTCACTAAAGAAAAATAACAAGGTAAAATCAGATGTTGTATTGAATCTACTGCACGATCTTTCATTATTTTATGGTGCTGTAAAATTACCTGAGCTGAAAACAACGTTGTTTGGGATATGGGGTGGGAAGAGAGATATAGATTACAAAAACGAAAGTGTTCGAGCGTGGGTCAACCCAGGAGCTAGTTTTGTTGATGAAGTACAGAGGGACTTGAATGTGATAGAATCTCTAAATGGTCCTGATTGATTAATCATTTTTTATTTTTTGCTAATACCCAATAATTCACTTCCTTTTGATCATTCCAGTATTTCTCGACAAAATAATTCTCTATGATCTCAAATCCTGATTCATTTATCAGTCCCAAAGACTTTTCAGGAGAATGATGACTCCAGAACATCTCAGAACCCAAGAAATCAGGGTTCTTTCCTTCCCATTCACTACTACCTAGACTTATCAACATCACACCATCTAATTTCAGGATATCGTTGAATCTTTTAAATAATGATAAATGCTCTTCTTTTGGAACATGGATTATCGAATAAAAAGCTGTCAATCCAATGAAGCTATCTTTGGTAAAACTTAAAGTGGTCATATCTTGATGAACGAAGTCTGCTTCAGGGATATCTTCTCTAGCTTTCTTAAGCATCTCCCGTGAGATGTCTATACCGACCACATTGTAACCTTGGTCAACCAGACATCTAGTCACTGGTTCTCCTATACCACATCCTACATCCAGTATTCTGCCTTCCTCTAGCAACTCTTTGAGGAAATCTTGAAAATTATCTTCGTCAAAAAGACTATCACGTATCTCATAATAGTTGTTTACACAGGAATCGTATCCTTTTCTTACTATCTCTTTTTTCTCATCCATGGTATTATGCTACTTAATTTTCCATTTAGGTCCTTCCGGTGAATCTTCCACGATGATACCTTTATCTGAAAGTTCATCTCTTATTTTATCAGCAGCTTCGTAGTTGCCATGAGATCTAAGATCTTCTCTCACATCAAGAAGTAAATCGATTAATTCTCCAGCATCTCCTGTTTCTTTCTCTTTTTGTAATGACAATCCGAATATATGTCCCAATTCTTTTAGGGTATCTACCGCTTCATCGATGATCTCTTTTTTATTATCCAGATTCTTGTTTATCTTGCTGGAAAACTTCATCAGGTTACTCAAGGCTAAGGGTGTGTTCAGATCATCATCCATAGCTTCTTCAAATTCCTCTTTTATCCATTCTATTTCTCCAGATAGATTCTTCTCTTCACTACCTTCTGCCTCCTCAGCTCTTTGGATAGTGGTGTATAATCTGTCTAATCTCTTCTTCGCTTCTTCAAGGCCATCTTTACTGAAATCACTTTGAGAGCGGTAATGACTGGCAGCTAGATACATTCTGATAGTTTCACCATCATATTCGTCTAAGAGGTCTTCAATTGTGTAAAAGTTTCCTTTACTCTTAGACATCTTCTCTCCTTCTACAGTTATGAACCTGCTGTGAAGCCAGTATTTGATCGGTTCTTCATCCATATCATCTATAGCTATATTTTGAGCTCTTTCATTAGGATGATGTGGGAATATATGATCTTCTCCACCGCTGTGGATGTCAAACTTTTCTCCAAGATATTTCTTTCCCATAACGCTGCATTCAAGATGCCAGCCAGGATATCCAAGTGACCAAGGGGATGGCCATTTCATGAGATGATCTGAATCTGCTTTAATCCATAATGCAAAATCGAATGGTGATTTCTTTTCTTCCAACTCTTCGTCACTTATTCTTCCTCCGGCCCCTGCTTGTAAGTCATCTAAAGTTCTACCATCTAGTTTTGGATATTCATAATCTTTATTGAACTCAATCACGTCAAAATAAACCGAACCGTTTCTCTCGTAAGCATAACCGTTCTCTATCATCTTCTTTACTGCTTCTATCATCTCGATCATATGACCCGTTGCCCTTGGATTTACGTTGTGAATCTTCATGTTTAAAGCATCCATCTCCTTGTACCATCTTCTGACCTGTCTAGTTACCAATTCCATTGGTTCTAGATGCTTTTCTCTGGCTGCTTTTTCAACCTTATCTTCACCCTGATCAGCATCATCTGTCAAGTGACCAACATCTGTTATGTTCATGACATGAAAAACGTCATATCCCTTCCAGGTCAGATATCTATTCAAAACATCCCATGCAGCGTATGTTTTAACATTACCTACATGCATATCCTCGTAAATCGTTTGACCACAGGAATAAAATCGTACCAGATTCTCGTCTATCGGTTGAAATTCTTCCTTCTCATTGGTCAACGTGTTGTACAGTTTTAGGGTCATATAAATCCGAAAGAAAATAGAAATTATTTGAAAGTTGTGATGAGTTG
>JBKHIX010000112.1:0-5875 GCA_046538435.1 Thermoplasmata archaeon
AACAAGCTCACATGGTAATATAATATTTCCTATTATACTGATAGGTATTACATTACTTATCATAACAGAATTTAAACGAAGGGATGAGGATGAAATCGAGTTAGATGAAATAGTAGAGATGGAAGATGAAAACATCAGTCATCGGAAAACAGAGAATATATCATCAGAGTTTAAAAGCATAAGGAATGAACTTAAGGAAATCAAAGGTGTTAGAAAAGCCATAATAAATGCTTATAAGAATATGATGAATATATTTAAAAGGAAAGGAATCAAGTTTGAGGAGTCCATGACTTCAAGAGAGTTCATGAATTATGCCATGAAAAATTTTGATGTTTCTGATGAAATCATTTCAGATATAACAAACTTATTTGAAGAGGCAAGATACAGTTCGCATGAACTCGATGAATTTTACAGAGATCAGGCTTTTAAGGATCTAGAGAAACTCGAAGAAGAGTTAAGAACTGAGCTGTAAAAAATCTTTTAAATGTTTGGAAGGTTGACTTATTTGATGAAAAAGAAACAACGATACATAGCATTTACTATAGAAGGAGCCAGTACTGATAGAAAAAGAATGATAGCATCTATCAGAGAAAATTTTAGTCATGATGAATATCAAGATATATCTCCCTGGCTAACCGTTTTCACAGGAGACAAGGGAATAATTAGATGCAATCATGATAAAAAAGAGAGGGCTATTGAGATGTTGAATTCTATAAAAATAGATGATGGTGTTGTAAGAACTATCACAACAAGCGGGACTATAAAAAAGGCTAAGAAAAGGTTGTTTGAAGATGACTGAAACCCTGGAACTATGTAAAGACGATATACGTGAAAGGACGGATGTACTCATCATCGATGGATATGTGGATGAACCAAGCCTCTTAGGTGTTCCCCCTTATATGTCACCAGAACCTAGATTGATATCTGGTGTTCTTGAAGAGCACTGTTTAAACTGGGAGTACATCACAGCTGATGAATTCAGAAATTATGGTTTACCGATAGCTGATAAGATAATCGTTCACGGTGGTGTCACGGTACCAGGAAATTATCTAAGCGGTACTCCTCTTACAAAAAGGGAAGCTGAAGATATCGCTGAAAAGGCAGTTGTTGAAACTTTTCTAGGGGGACCACTAGCTAGATTCTCTGATGTAGAAGGTTATAAACACTATTCTAAAAAAGACCTTTCAGCTTACTTTTATGAATATCTGAACGGTGCAGAAGGGGATAGATGGACCACTTTACATGAAAGGAACAGATGGCTGGTGCAAGGTGCCAAGGCAGTGAAAAGACATCCTATGTATCCGGATCCACTGCTTGCAGAAATAGGTACATATCGTGGATGCCCTCGTTATATAACTGGTGGGTGCTCTTTTTGTTCAGAACCTCTTTACGGTAAACCTGAATTTAGAGATCAAAGAGACATTATAGAAGAAATAGGAGAACTGTACGAGTTGGGGATCAGGCATTTCAGATTGGGAGGACAATCCTGTTCTCTTAGCTATAAAGCAGAAGGGATTGGTAAGAAAGAAACTCTAAAACCCATTCCTGAAGAGATAAGAAAGCTTTATGAAGGTATATGGAAAAGATGTAAAGGAATTAAAGTTTTACACGTAGATAATGCAAATCCATCGGTGATTGCAAATTATCCTGACAAATCTATAGAGATATTGGAGTGCATTGTTGAAAACACGACAAGTGGGAATGTTCTATCTCTTGGTATAGAATCGGTCGATGAGAAGGTTATCAAAGAAAATAACTTGAATTCTAATCCAGATGAGGTCATTAAGGCAGTAAAGATGATAAACAAAACAGGAGCAGAGAGAGGAGAAAATGGTATGCCCAAACTGCTGCCAGGACTTAATTTTTTATCTGGATTGAAATGTGAAGATTCAGATACATACTCAAAGAATTTTAAATTTCTAAAAGACTTATTGGATGAAAATGTTCTCCTCAGAAGGATAAACATCAGACAGGTCATGTCTTCAGATGACGAATTTGATGTCAAGCATAAAAGTGAATTTAAAAAATTCAAGGAAAGAGTGAGGAAAGAAGTCGATAGACCTATGCTCAGGAAAATGCTACCAGAGGGAATTGTTCTGAAAGACGTATACATGGAAAAAAGAGAAGGAAAAAATACCTTCGGGAGACAGGTTGGCACTTATCCTTTACTGATAGGGGTGGAATATCCTTTAGAATTGGGTAAATATTATGATATCGTTGTCACAGATTACGGTTACAGGAGTGTGACCGGAGTACATCATCCTTTTTTACTGGATGAAGTATCTTTTAAACAATTAAAATCTGTACCGGGTATAGGAAAAAAAAGAGCTGCTACTATATTTCGAAAACAACCCAAAAGTAAAAACGACTTAAAAGATATTATAAATAATGAAGATGAGCTGAAAAAGATCTTAAAATTTGTTCGATTAAAAGAGGGTTAGAACCCAATATGAAAAATATAGAAGTTGAACCTATTTGGTCAGACAGTATGGGTGCGAAAAGCCTGTGTGTAAAGGTGAATACAGAAGATACAACAATTGTTATAGATCCTTCAGCAGCTTTGATCCAGAAGAGTTATCCTTTAGACACAGACAAAAAATACCAACTTCTTAACAAAGCTAAAGAAAAAATAACGAAAGAATCTCAAGAGGCTGATCATGTTGTTATCACACACTATCATTACGACCATCATTTTCTACCCGATGATGAACATTTAGATTTTCCTAAGATATTCACTGGTAAAAAAGTCTGGATAAAAAATCCTAATGAATGGATCAACTATCCCCAGTGGAAAAGAAGTAGAAAATTTATCAGATCACTTATGAACTACAAGCAGGAAAAGGAGGATATCACATCTTTAGATGAGTATGAAAAAGAACCAGAGAAAAAAGATTATGAAGATCCATTGGATGAACTTCCAATGCTTAAAGAGATAGATGAGGGAGATTATAGTGATAGAAGGGAAGAGCTTCATAAGAAATGGAGAAAAAAATTCATAAAAAGAACGAAGATGTGGAATGATAAAAAACCTATCGAAGAACCTAAGAATTTAGAAATCTATTTTGCTGATGGAAAGTCTTTCACAGAAGGAAACACAACAGTTCGATTCACCAAACCTCTGTTTCACGGTATAGAGTATTCAAAGACTGGATGGGTTATCGTGGTTATTATAGAAAATGGAGGAGAAAAATTTCTATACACTTCAGATGTACAGGGTCCCACAATAGAGGATTATGCCCAGTGGATCATCAAAGAAAATCCTGATTTTCTGATCATGGACGGACCGGCCACTTATCTTTTGGGATACATGCTTAACAATTTTAACTTAAATCGTTCGATCAGAAATGCTGTACGTATTGTTGAAGAAACTGACTTTGAAACTATACTCTATGACCATCATGTGACCCGTGAAAAAAATTTTAGAGAAAAGACTAAAGACTTCTGGGATGCTGAACGAAAAATATTGACTTTCAGGGAATATCTGGAAGATAAACCAGCCTTAGCTGAGGAACTGTGATCAATCTATCCTTTTAAGATTGTTCTTATATCTGTGTGAGAAAGAGGAGTAGTTCTCCTTCATCTTCATCCATTTCTCTTTGTACTCTTCCCCTATCTTTTTGATTATCTTAGCAGGGATACCAACTGCTACGGAATCTTCTGGTATTTCCTGACCATTTTTGACCACTGCTCCTTCGCCTACTACCCCCCACCTTCCGATTTCAGCATCATCACTGACCACAGAACCCATCCCTATGACAGCATAATCGTTCACTGTTGCTCCGTGTATTATCGCAGCATGTCCTATAGAAACCCAGTCACCGATCTTTGTTTCTTCATCGGGTCTAGCATGTATAACACAGTTCTCCTGGACATTGCTCTTATCTCCTATCTTTATAGTTCCATAATCTCCCTTTATTCTTGCACCAGGTGCTATAAAACATTCTTCACCAATCTCAACCTCGCCTATCACTGTTGCACTCTCGTGAACGTATGAACTATCTGAAATATCGGGAACTCTCCCTTCGAACTCATAAATAGCCATGAATACTTATTGAATTCATTCTAATTAATACTATTGGAATACCTCAATCCAAGATAATAAATAATTAATTTTGTATTAACACCACATCACTAGGGTGGAAAAATGGATAAAAGGTTGGATAATGATATCAGAGAAGTGAAAAAGGAAATGAGAAAGTGTGAAAAAAGTAAAAGAGAGTTGAAAAGTGTAGAAGAAAAACTTCAGCAAAAGAAGGAAAAATTAGATGTGTTGGAAGAAAATTTTAAAGATGAATCTGAAGATGTAGAAAAATTAAAGTCGATCAGTATTTCATCCTTTATCCATACTGTTCTAGGAGATAAAAGTAACAAATTAAAAAAAGAAAAAGAAGAGTACCTAGAAGCAAAGATGAAGTACGATTCATTTAAAAATACAGTTTCTAGTCTGAAAGAAGAAAAGGAAAGGCTGGAAGGTATAATTTCTAAAACCGATGACCTGAACAGGAAATACGTTGAACTTCTCAAAGAAAAGAAAAATAAGCTCGTTCAATCTGACCATAAAAATGCTGATACTATTATCGAATTGACTGAGAAAAAAGAAGACTTAAAAGAAGATATAAAGGAAATCCAGGAAGCACAGAGAGCAGCTAATGACCTTGTTTCATCAATCGAGGTTATGTTAGATTATATCAAGAGTGCGGAGAACTGGGGTACACTTGATTTGCTTGGTGGGGGGCTGATTTCTACAGCCCAAAAACATTCTAAACTAGACAAAGCAAAGAGAAAATCTGAAGATGTTCAGAATAAGCTTCAGAAATTCCAGATCGAGCTTTCAGATGTAGATATGAGTTTTGATATGGATCTTGAATTGAGCACCTTTACAAAAACTGCGGATTACATTTTTGATGGATTGATAGTTGACTGGTTCGTTCAATCAAAGATAAGCGAAGCATCCTCTAAATCCCGACAGTTAAAAGAAGAGGTTATTGATATTACTCAAAAATTAGAAGATCGAGAAGAAAAAACTAAAAGAAAATTAGAGGATATAGAAGAAAAAAGAATAGATTTGATAGAAAACTCTTAAAAGCCAAAAAGTATATTAATTAATTCCGAAGAGGTTAGACTACATGAAGTACATCCTTGACACATCAGCTATCTTATCTGGAAAGGACATTCCCTTAGGTGAAAGTCTATACATCCCACCCAAAGTATTGGATGAAATAAAAAAAGGTGGTAGATGGTACAGAAAATTACAATACATGAGAGCTGCGGGTCTGGATGTGGTTAGCCCTCCTGGAAATCTGATTGATGAGGTAAAAAAAGAGGGGAATCAAACTGGAGATTCTGTAAGACTTTCTGATACCGATGTCGAAGTCTTAGCATTAGCTCTATATGTAGAAGGCACGATAATAACTGATGATTATTCAATACAGAACTTGGCTAAACATATGAACCTAAAATATCAAGGGTTAGCTCAGGAAGAGATCGATGAAGAATACGAATGGAAATATAGATGTACAAAATGCAGGAGATGGCACAAAGAACCTCTAGATGAATGTCCGATATGTGGTGGCGAAGTAAAGAGTGCAAGGCTGGTAAGATGAATATACCTCTTTTTTCTTCGTATATGGAGCAAAATCTCTTTTCTTTAAATACGCTCAACATATATTCACCCACACTCTCTGGTTCATTCACTTCTTCTAATATATGAATGAGGCTACTTTTCATTATCTCCAAAAATATATCTAATATCTTCTTCCGTTACTGGATTCACATTAACACTTTACACGTAATAAATAAACAGTAGAGCGATGATGATCAATAGTATAAGCCCACCCAATAATCGCCATAGCGCTTCTTTAGATATCAAACCCAT
>JBKHIX010000113.1:0-5832 GCA_046538435.1 Thermoplasmata archaeon
GATATACACTGAGGTGATCAAAAATTAAAGATTTTTTGAAAGGGTTTTCCTATCCGACCTATTTCCATAAACCATACATAGCTCGGATAGGGCTAACATCTCTAAAGTTTGTTCTTGTTTGTTTCATTTTTCTCACTGATATATCAATGGTTAGAGAGGTATTTATATTTGTTTTGAATATAAAAATAGATAAGTACAAATCTCAAGAAAATATGTTCAAATCCTAAGTTGAAAAAGTTATTATCTCAAATATTTATCTAATCCAGGGGTGAAAAATAAGATATGAATAGAGTATAATAAAAATAAACAAAAAACGGTCTTTTCCCGCAGAGTATCTCTAGAAAGAATCATGATGAATCCTGTTCTCGATTATCTCCTCATCACTATGCTCAGGTTTTTCTTCAACCGGATAGCCTATCGGAAGTAAACACAGTACCCTGATATTTTCAGGAATATTCAGTACCTCATACACATAATTTTCTCTTTTCATTGTTTCGTCACTTCTCACTGCTATCCAACAAGAACCAAGCCCAAGATCTTGAGCTTTCAGATGCATGTGTTCCGTTGCAATACTAGCATCTTCTATCCATCTGCTCGCCTCTTCCTCATCAGCACAAACGACTATTACTACCGGGGCATCAGCGACCATTGACGACCATTTATGTGTCTTTGCGAGTCTCTCTTTCTTGTTTTCATCTTGAACTACGATGAAATGCCACGGCCTTCTATCTGAAGCGCTTGGAGAGTAGAATCCAGCTGTCAGTATCTCCAATATCAGTTCATCACTAACCTCTTTATCAGTATACTTCCTTATACTCCTTCTCTTCTTGATCACATCATCAAACTTCATACTTATTCACCTCCTTTTATGAACTTATCTAAAAGAACCATATGATTGACTGGATGTTCACCACTTCCCAGCTTAAATCCTTCTTTGATAGCCTCATCTATGTAACTCTTAGCGATCTCGATAGATTCCCTCACATTTCGACCTTTAGCTATATTGGCAGTTATTGCAGCAGAGTACGTACATCCTGATCCATGTTTTCCACCGAGCAAAACTTCACCCCACATCTCATCGAACATGTGTCCATCGTAGAATAGATCGACGACTCTATCATCCGACTTTCCAGCCTTGATGACTACGTTCCTTGGACCAAGATCGTATATCTCTTCAGCAGCTTCCTTCATATCTTCTAAAGAATTTATTTCCAAACCTGTCATCATCTGTGCTTCCCTGATATTCGGTGTGACAAGTAACGCTTTAGGAACTAAGTCATGCAGCATTGATTCTACAGCATTATCCTTCAGTAATTTGTCTCCACGTTTCGTCACCATCACTGGATCAACAACTGTCTTTATCTCGTAATTATCTATCTTTTCAGCTACTGCCTTGATTGTGCTCTGTTTTGAAAGCATACCTGTTTTTGCAGCATCTACACCTATATCCTGTACCACTGCATCTATCTGTTTATTTATCATGTCTGTAGGTATATCATGTATCCCTGAAACCTCCAATGTATTCTGAGCTGTGATCGAAGTCAAAGCTGCTGTTCCAAATACGTTGAATACTGTGAATGTTTTTAGGTCAGCTTCTATCCCTGCACCTCCCCCGGAATCGGAACCAGCTATTGTCAAAGCGGTTGAGACATCTCTCATAAATCTTCACCTTTACAGACAACTATGTGTCTAGAAGTAATAACTATTTTGTTTTATGAAGTCTCCACCTTCCTATGTACAGGTCTATATCACAAGGTTCTTCCACCTCGAATTCAACATCGTACTTCTCTCCGTCAGCACCGATATAATAGAATTTGTAATTATCGATATCCTTACTTTTAGGTATCAACATAACGGTCTCTTTTTCAAGCCTTTCCTTGAATGTGAGTTTCAGCAAACCGCTATCTTTCTCGACTGCTGCTTTCTTGATGCCTCTGTAAGATTCATATTCTCCGGTTATTCTTTCCATCCTTTCTTTTCTTTTAAAATATGTGTTCTCATCAGGATCCTTATCCATCATCAAAGCTAGTATCCACTTGCCTACCTCTGCCAGTGAAACAGAAGGTATAGAATTACTTGCAACAGCTACACCGTACTTCTCTGTAAATCCAATATATCCTCCGGATACTGCTATGGATCCGCTGTGTCCGATCAGTTCTTCCCCTAAAAGTTCATCGATACCCCATCCATAACCATAATCTCCCACTTCTCTTTTAATATGTCTGGAATGTATCTTATCCAGAGAAGATGGTTCAAGAATCTGTTTTCCGTCGAACTCACCTTCATTCATATTCATGATAAGGTAATTTGCTAATTCAGATACTGAACTCAATAGGCCGCCCCCTGGATGACCGATCTCCCTTAATGGATATGGGGTCTCTTTCGGTTGATCATCTTCTATAAAGTAAGGTGTCATTATATCTCCTTCATCATCATATTCAAACCTTGATTTTTTCATATCCAATGGTCTTAGAATATTCTCTTTAACAAATTCAGGATACTTCATTCCCGTGACTTCTTTTATTATCTGTCCCAAAAGTGCATACCCGGAGTTGAAGTAGAAGAATCTTTTACCTGGATCATCTGCTATTTCTGCTTCTGCTGAATTGAGATGGATGTAGAAATCGTCTAAACTGCTGAGTGATATACCTCTTTCATCCATACCTATAATGCGATCAATGAGTGCTTCACTAACCCCCAATGATGGCATACCTGATGAATGAGTCAACAAATTATGTATCGTGACTTCATCACCCCATTTAACAGGCAGGTATTCACTTATACTGACATCTATATCTAACTTACCTTCCTCGACGAGCTTCATAACTGCTGAAGCGGTGAAAGATTTTGTGATAGAAGCTACACCATAAAGTGTGTCCTTTGTAGCCGGTAGATTATCTTTTAGATCTCTAGCACCGAATCCTTTAGCATACTTAATGTGATTTCCCTCAACGATTGCTACACTCATACCAGGTATATTATTTTCTGCAATCTGCTCAGAAATAAAATCTTCCAATCTCTCCCTTTTTTTATCAGTTAAATTTTCAATTTTCTTTTCCATTCTTATCCACCATTTTACCATAATAGAAATTGTAATTTAACGATTACCATATAGGAAAAGTAAATAGATTAATTAAACACCTAAACATTCTTTAAATGATACAATGAAAACAATCGGAATATTGGGTGGAATGAGCTGGGAATCTACTTTAGAATATTATAAAATAATCAATGAGAAAACTAAAGAAAAGCTAGGTGGAGACCATTCTGCAGAACTTGTAATGTTTTCATTCGACTTCAATGAAATCGTAACAAAACAAGAAGAAGGTGAATGGGATCAGTTAGAAGATAAGATGGTTAGAGTTTCTCTTGGTATAAAAGATGCTGGAGCGGATTTTTTGATCATCTGTGCAAATACGATGCACAAAGTAGCTGATGGGGTAGAAGCGAGAACGGAATTACCGATCCTACATATAGCTGAGGCGGTAGGTGAAAAGATCGAAGAACAGGGACTCAATAAAGTGGGTTTGATAGGTACAAGATACGTTATGGAGATGGACTTCTATAAAGATATATTAGATGATTTCTTCGATATCGAGCTGATAATACCTGAAGAAGAGGGTAAGCAACGGGTCCATGATATCGTTTATAAAGAACTGTGTAGAGGGATACAGAAAGAGGAATCTAAAGATGAGTTGCTAGACATAATCTACAATCTCGTAGAAAGAGGGGCTGAAGGTGTTATACTTGGATGTACAGAGATCCCTCTTATAATAAATCAGATGGATATCGATATACCTACTTTTGATACAATGAGACTTCACGCTGAAGCTGCTGTTGAATATGCTCTAGAAGGAGATTAATATTAATCCTAGATTAATATTTAAACTACAGTAAAAAATAAATATTTATATACCTCCCTAAAACTAATTTTAAAAAGAACAGGAGAATTCGATATCATGAAGGAAAATATCGATGATCTCGAGGCTGATTCCTTGGATCCTAAAAAAGGTTCAGAAGAGCATAAGAGCACCTTTTTCTTCATATCAGGTATTTCCCTCGCATTAATCACTTTGATTGTCAAATTAATGGGTCCTAGAGACTTTTTAGGGATAGAAAATAAGACTGGTTACTATGGAGCTATCTTCTTTGCAGGGATATTGTCAGCACTATTATTCATAAGTATTGCGATCTATTTATCAGGTGCAATACAAACTGAAAACAATATAGAAGAGTCTTCAGAAAGTGAAGTAAATGTGGTCGATAAAAAGGATTCATTTGAAAGCAGGATCGATAAAAAAGAAAGATGAAAAAAGATAAATCAGTTATCTTTCATACTGATACGTTGATACAATGGTAGATATATACAAGGATCAAAGAGTTGGGATATTCGTAGATGTTCAGAACATGTACTATTCAGCCAAGAATCTGTACAGTGGAAAGGTAGATTTCGAAGCTTTGTTAAAAAAATGCAGTCAAAAAAGGAAAGTTATCCGAGCGATCGCGTATGCTATAGAATCTGATACTCCTGGGGACGAGGATTTTTTTGATCTATTGAAAGACTTTGGATATGAAGTTAAAAAGAAACAACTCAAAGTTTACTACGGCGGAGCCAAAAAAGGGGATTGGGACATGGGCATCGCCATAGACTGCATGAAGATGGCTGATAAACTAGATGTTATATGCTTGGTCACAGGAGACGGTGATTTTGTTCATCTTGTCAATCATCTTAAAGCCAACGGTGTCAGAGTTGAGGTTGTAGGTTTCGAGAAGACCACTGCTAAAGAGCTTAAGGAAGCCGCCAGCAATTATCTCAATATAAGTGAGGATAAAGATAAATTATTAATGTGAACTTTCATTATCTCTATACTAGAGTTTGGAAAAATGGATACTTATGAAGCGATTTTTAGGCGTAGATCAGTTAGAAAATATTCTGATAAAAGACTCTCTAAATCCTTGCTCCAAAAGTTGGATAAGTATACAGATAATCTGAACCAACTTTATGATGATATAGATATAGAGGTGAATATAGTTGAAGAAGGGGAGAAGATACACGAAATTATGTCAGGAATCATAGGAAGTTATGGAAAGATAAAGGCCCAACATTACATGATAATCACTTCTGAGCAAAAGGACGGATATCTCGAAAACGTTGGTTTTGCTCTAGAACCGGTTATACTCAAACTCACGACAGCTAAAATAGGAACCTGCTGGATCGGCGGTCATGTTCCAAAAGATAAATTGAAAGGTATTTTAGATATAAAAGAAGGACATGAAGCTGTTATTGTGATATCTCTTGGGTACGCAGAGAACAACCCTTTGAGAGATAGGAAACAGGCAAAAAGAAAAAGCATCTCAGATATAACAGTAGGAAATTTGGAAGAAGGTTGGAAGGAACCGATTGAAAGTGCAAGATTCGCCCCTTCAGCGGTGAACAGCCAACCCTGGCGTTTTAAGCCCGATAAAGATAAACTCCACGCATACTCGGTTAAAAGGAGCAGATTTACTAAGATGATAGCAAGCGATCTTCATCTGCTGAACAGGATCGATGTAGGAATTGCATTGAGTCATATCAAAATAGCTTCAGACAAATCAAATAGAAATATTCGATTTAGAAAACTCGATGATGCGCCAGAAATAAAAAAACTGAAATACATATCTAGTGTGATCAAAAATTAGCTGAACAATTTTTTATATAACGCATTCATTTTTACTATCATGTATAGCAAAGTCGTAGTTCCCACTGACGGGTCTGAGATCGGAGAGAAAGGAGTTGAAGAAGGACTTAAAGTCGCTCAGGAGCTCGAAATACCCGCATTGGCTGTTTACGTT